>JAFGPL010000034.1 GCA_016936215.1 Bacteroidales bacterium | reverse complement strand
GGTACCGTTCCCTCTTCGAAAATATGAATGCCGGGTTTGTACTGTTCGAAGTCGTTCAGAACGAGCAAGGTATTCCGGTGGACCTTATCGTTATCGCAGCAAATGAGGGATTCGGAAAAACAACAGGATTGAAATTAAAGGATTCTGTTGGCATGTATTTAACGCATGTATTACCAGGTATAGAAAAAGATGAGGCAGATTGGATAGGAACCTACTCAAAGGTTGCCTTGTCCGGTGAATCTATCCAGTTTGAACAAGGCTCAGAACTTCTGGGAGTCTATTACTCGATTTCAGCATTCCAGGCCGGTCCGAAGCAATGCGCGGTAACTTTTGTGGACATTACAGAACGCAAAAATGCTGAATTGGATTTAATAAGAATGTCACGCATTATGAAAAATTCTCAGGAGATTGCTCATCTTGGGAGTTTTGAATATGTTGCTGCCACTCAAACCACCATCTGGTCCGAAGAAGAGTACCGCATTTATGGTCTAGACACTGATGGGCCGTCACCCGAGTATAGTGTAATGTTGGAAAAATGTATTCATCCCGATGATGCAAAATTGCTTCATGATACCTTTATGGAGGCGATGCAAAACCAGAAGGTTTATGAGCTGGAACACCGTATAGTAAGACCTGACGGAAGTGTTCGATGGGTATATGATAAAGCACATCCCTATTTTGATGAAAATGGAAATCTTTTGCGATACGTGGGAGCCACTCTTGATACCACAGAAAGAAAACGCCTTCAGGAAGAACTGGAAATGCTGAACGCTGAGCTTGAGCTTAAGGTGAAACAACGTACTGCCCAACTTGAGTCTGCCAACAAGGAACTGGAATCTTTCAGCTATTCTATTTCTCACGACCTTCGCGCACCTCTTCGTGCCATTTATGGTTTTTCGCAGATACTGGCCGGAAGGCACAGGGCATCTCTGGATGAGGAGGGAAAGCAATACATGGATTATATTGTCGAATCGAGTATCCGAATGGAACAACTTATTAACGACCTTCTTAATTATTCGAGGCTTGGTAGAAAAACGGTGGAAATACGCCCTGTTTCATTGAAAAAAATTATAGATGCCATTTACGACGATTTTAAACCGCAGGTAGATGAAATTGGGGGTAAATTAAAGGTTCACGATAACCCTCCCGTAATTTCTGCTGACGAAAGCCTTTTGCGCCAGATATTCAGTAACCTGGTCGGGAATGCCATCAAATACCGCCGCCCTGAATCAGTTTTATCAATAAGTATAAGTTTTGAAACAGTTCCTGATGGTGTTCTTATCAAAGTTTCCGACAATGGTATAGGCATACCGGCGGAACATTGCGAAAAAATATTCAATGTTTTCCAGCGTTTGCACGGTGAAGATAAATATCCTGGCACAGGTATCGGCCTTGCCAATGTAAAGAAAGCTGTCTCTATGCTTGGCGGTACAATTTATGTCGAATCAACTGTTGGCCAGGGCAGTACTTTTATTATGGAATTCCCAAACAAAAACCCAGAGAGTCATGAATAAACTGCCGCAAATACTTTTAGTGGAAGATAATCCAATGGATGTAGTGCTTACATTGGATGCTTTTAAAGAAGCGAAATTGAAAAACAAGGTAAATGTTGCCCGTAATGGCGAAGAAGCGTTGGATTATCTTTTCGGGCGTAGCAAATTTTCCGACCGTAGTGCTTTCCCTCTTCCCTCCCTTATCCTGCTTGACCTTAAAATGCCGGGTATTGATGGCTTTGAGGTATTGCGCCAGATAAAAAATACAGACAAATTAAAACGTATCCCTGTAATAATTCTTACCTCTTCAAAAGAAGAAGGTGACCGAACACTCAGTTATGATATTGGCGCAAACAGTTACCTTTTGAAACCTGTTGCATTCAACGGTTTTATTGATGTAATTAAAAGAATTGATGATTATTGGTTCTCTTTAAACATTGGCGCACCGGATGAATAATACCACACATTAAATTAATTGTTATGAAAAATAAAATCCAAATCCTTCATGTTGACGATAATCCCCTTGACCGCCAACTTGTAAAAGATGCACTTTGTAAGGAAAATGATGCATTTGAAATAATTGAAGCTGATAGCCGCGAAAAATTCGAACGACATCTCGATGAACAAGATTTTGATTTAATACTTAGCGATTTCAATATTCTTGGCTTCGATGGTTTACAAGTATTACAAATAGTACATGATAAAAATCCCGAAATTCCTGTAATAATAGTTACAGGAACTGGTTCAGAGGAAGTTGCTATCCAGGCAATGAAAATTGGGGCTTCCGATTATGTAATAAAATCAGTAAAGCACATTCGGGGATTGGCACATACCATCGAAAAAGTGCTTGTAAACAAAAAGAATCAGGATGAGCGAAATGAAGCGATTGCAAAACTTAAAAAAAGTGAGGAAAAATATCGCAGGTTATTTGAAAACATGCAGGATGTATATTACCAAATTGATAACCAGGATATAATAAGGGAAATCAGCCCTTCTATATTTAAATTGGCAGAATATAAGCGTGAAGAATTAATAGGTACAACAGTAGCATCTTTCTACTACGACATTCAGGAACGAGAGGACATGTTAAGCATACTTTCTCAAAAGGGCGTGGTATGGGATTTCGAAGTTCGGCTGAAAGCAAAATCAGGCCAGGTGAAATATGCTTCACTTAATGCCCATTATATGGTCGATGAGAATAATAAACAAATTGGAATCGAAGGTTCACTGCGTGATATTGATAAAAGAAAACATTTTGAGGAAGAGCTAATAGCAGCCAAAGAAAAAGCAGAAGAAAGCGATAACCTGAAAACTTCTTTTTTACATAATATTTCCCATGAAATCCGGACTCCCCTTAACGCAATAGTTGGTTTTTCTGCAATATTGACCGACCCTAACCTGCCACTTGAAAAACGAAAGGGTTTCAGCGATATTATTGTTAAAAGCAGCGACCTTTTGCTTTCTATTATAAGCGATATTATCAATATTTCAACAATTGAAGCCGGACAGGAAAAACTATCGTTAGTAAGTACGGATATAAACTCCAAGTTTAAATTGTTATACGAACAGTTTTCTCCAAGAGCCAAAGAAAAGAATATAAAATTTCACTTTAATACTACTCTTTCCGATAGTGACTCAGTTACTTTATTGGACGAAACAAAATTTTTACAAATACTTACTAATTTACTGGACAATGCATTTAAGTATACGCAACATGGGGCTGTATCCTTTGGCTATTATTTAAAAGAAAATTATCTCGAATTTTATGTTGAAGATACCGGAATTGGCATTCCCGCGGAATTGCATGAATCTGTCTTCGAACGGTTTCGTCAGGTTGAAACTACTGCTACAAGGCAATATGGGGGGTCAGGCTTAGGTTTATCACTTTCTAAAGCTTATGTTGAAATGTTAGGAGGT
>JAFGPL010000317.1 GCA_016936215.1 Bacteroidales bacterium | reverse complement strand
CTTGTAGGTTTTGGTTCTTTTTCTGTAGTACAAAGAAGTGCAAGAACTGGCCGTAACCCTCAAACTGGAAAAGAAATTAAAATTCCCGCCAAGAAAGTTGTAAAATTCAAACCGGGAGCAGAACTGGCTCTTTAATTATTTGGGTTGACTAGTTAATAAAGTCAAAATTTCTTAGGGTTAAATGAAAGGCACACGCTGCGTGTGCCTTTTTTTATGCATTCAAAAACAGAATAGGTTGTTCAGATTTTAATACAGAGTATCATCACATCGTCAACCTGCTGAAATCCGCCTTTCCAATGATTGAATTCCTTTAGTAACTTTTGCCTGCGCTCTTCCATAGGCATCGGGTCAATATCAACCAGAAGTGCTTTAAACCGCTTTGAAAGGTATTTTTTATAATTCTCACCATTAAGCTGGTCGGCATAACCGTCGGAAAACATATAAACCGAATCTCCCCTGTTAAGCTTTACCTTCTGATTGGTAAAGTTTACTTCTTTACTGTAATAGCCAATGGGTGAACGATCTCCTTTATGTTCAATAATCTCATTGTTTCTAACGATATAAATCGGGTTGTTTGCCCCTGAGAATTCCATTTCGTCAAGTCCTTTTTCAAATTTAAGAAGGACGATGTCCATTCCTTCCCTGATCTCATCAATATCACCACTGGCGTGCAACGATGCCTTAAGTTTATAGCTAAGCTGGTTTAATATTTCTCCCGGGTGCTCTGCAAAACTTTTATTTACAATCTCATTCAATAAAGCCATGCCCAGCATGCTTACCACTGCGCCCTGTACACCATGTCCTGTACAATCTGCAACAGCAATAAACATTTTTCCATCGCGTTTTTCCATCCAGTAAAAATCCCCACTTACAATATCCTTGGGCATATTAAGCACAAAATGCTCCGGCAGCTCTTTTTTCATAACATTTTCGGGTGGCATGGCAGCACGTTGTATAGCGCTGGCTGATTTTATGTTATCGGTGATCAGCTTGGCCTGTTTTGAAATAAGGTTGTTCTTTTCGGTAAGTATCCGGTTTGCTTTCTTTTTTTGCACCATCTGGTAATAAATAAGGCCGAGCACCCCGATAACCAGGAAAATTACGGCAATCATTGAGATCAGGATAATCCGTTGCCTTTTAATCTGCTCGTTTTTAAGCCTGAGCCGCTGACTGTTCAGCAGGTTTTCACGCGCCCGTTCACGTGATTCACGCTCTGCAATTTCCTTTTGCTTGCGAACCTCTTCGGTTAGTTTAAAAATAATCTCCTGGTTGGCATCTGTTTCGCTTATTATCTGGCTTTCTGATAATTGACTCTCATAATCAACATCCTGGTATTGTGAAGTTGCGAGCAAATGATCGTATTCTGCAGCCTTATCCTGCTGGTCTCTTTGTTTATAAAGGGCCGACAATGCCTTGAGGCTTCGTGCCAGTAATTCCTCGTAATTGTTTTGAATAGACAGATTTTTACATGCCTCGTAATACTTAATTGCCTCGGGAATGGATTCAATCTGCCTGTATGCATTACCCAGGTTGAAATAACTAACTGCCTTACCATATATGTAATCTGTATTCTCTTTCAAATTGAGGGACTGTTCATAAAAGGTAATGGCCTTTTTGTATTTGTTCTGATTATAGTTAATGTTTCCCAGGTTATTCAGGGCCATTGAGGCATCTTTATCATTACCGGTCTGCTTTTTCAAGTCTAATGAACGCTGATAATATTTCACCGCATCATCATACCGTCCAAGTTCGTAATAAGCAACCCCCATCTTGTTAAGGGTACTGCCCAGTTCTTCAGTATTGTTGAGTTTTTCATTTAGTTCAGCAGATTTCTGATAAGAATCTATGGATTTTTCAAGAATCTGCTTCCTGTAATAAATGTTACCGATATTATCCATCACATCTGAAAGGCCTTTTTCATCATTGAGTTTTCCTTTCACCTCGGCTGATTTTGTATAACTCTCAAGCGCATTGTCAAAATCGTAAGTTGATTCGTATACTTTACCAATGTTATTATAAATGGTTGCCACGCCTTTTTCATCCCCGATCTCTTTTTTTATAATTGCAGATTTTTCAAGGGTTTGAACAGTAGCATCGAATAAACCCGAGTCTAAATACGCTTCTGCCATGTTCGCAAGAATGTCTGAAACTTTTTCCTGATAACCATTTTCTTCGGCAATTGAAAGCGATTGTGTATAAAACTTAAGGGCAGTTTCGATATCCCCGGCATCCTTTAGCTCATCTGCAACATTTGAAAGGACGTTTGCATTTTCGTTTGCATTTTCAGAAGACTCAATTTGCTGTAAGGTTACTTTGTATTTGTCCATAATTGCCCTGCTGAGGCTATCACGTTTTGCAGCATCGGTTTTTTCTGCATCAGCGGTTGTTTCTGCGACTTGCGGTAAGGGTTTTTGTTTATCAACAGTATCAGAAGGTTCAAGGGTTACCTGTCTTTTACTTTCTTCCAGTTTCTGAACACCCAGTATGGCCTCAATCCTCTGCATCTGAAGACGCGGATATTCCTCAAAAGGCATCAGTTCGGCAGCTTTCTGGAAATAAGACATGGCTGGTTGGTATTGTTTTATTTTTAATAAACTGTCGCCCTGCGAAATGTATGTTGAATACATCTTGTTCTTTTCCCCTTGCTGCTGGGTGCTGCCCTGAAATAATTCTATGTTTATATTGCCGGTCATTTGGATTGACCCGTAACAACTTGTATTAAAATTATTTAAAGAACACAGCAAAAGAACCGCCGTAACTAAAATTATCCTTCTGTAACCTATCATCATTATATTGTCTGTTTACCTGCTGTTTGGCTTATACTTACCAAAAATAAAGTTATAATAAAAACTTTAAAATCTATCTAATATAAATTCCTGTTTTTTCAAGATTTTATACCTATTTAATAACAATTCGAAGTGCAATGTATAAACAAAGCAGGTTTATGGCATACATTTCAGCACGTAAATCTGTCTTTGAATTCATTTTTCTTTTTATTACTTTTATTTTTGGCAGTTAAAAAACAGAAAATTATCAGTTGCTTTATGAGACCATTAATACTTGATGCCTCCCATGACACTCCGAGGGTACATTTTGATAAATACTCCAACCGGTTTGAGATTATGGGGGTATCATTGCCGCCAAATATTTTTGAATTTTACAACCCGTTATTAAACTGGATTAACGATTACTGCAAAAACCCAAATGAACATACCCACCTTAAACTCAGGTTTGAATATCTTAACACCTCGTCTACCAAAATGATAATGAACCTGGTAACAGCACTGGGTCCAGCCATAAACCGGGGTTCCGAGGTTAAAGTTTTATGGTACTATGATTCGGGCGACCTTGAAATGAAAGAGATGGGAGAAGAATTTGCTTCCAACAGCACAGTCCCTTTTCACCTGGTAAGTAAATAACATTTTCCAGGCCTGCCCTGATTGGCCTGATATTTGTTTACACCGTATATATTAAAATTTCGCGAATAACAGGATTATTTGTCATAAAATTATGAATTATACCCAGGTAATGGAGAAATACCATCTGTTTTTTGAATATATTTTTCAGAAACAGTTAAAGGCAGCATTTGACATTTTAGGTGAAATGGCAGAAAACTGCCAGAAGACCGATTTAAAGGTGCAGTTGGAACACAATTATGAAACCTATATAAACATACTGAAATACTCTTTCGAGCTGGGTGACGATCCTGAAAAAGAGAAGGTTTACAATAAATTAGTAAAGTCGCTTACCGAACTGGTTGATGATATCAGGGAAGATTTATTCACTGGCAACAACCTGTTAAGTTATTATAATACAAAGCGTAAATTATTGGCAGAAAAGCAGATCACGAAAAGCGACTCTGTTGAAATGGTTGAAAGACTTGAATTTGAAAAAGAAATCAACCAGATTATTAACGATCATAAAGACAGCAATAAAGCCGGTAAAAACGATACTGATGATTATAAAAATCACCTGAACAGAATCTTTGACCTGGTATGGCTTACTGATAAATTCGGGGATGCCACGATTGACCTGGTAATCAAAATAATCAAAACCAGGTCTGTACCCTGGTATGACAAATCAATATTGGTAAGTGCGCTTACACTTTCGCTTATCAGACATTTTGACAGCAACAAAGTAATGCTGCTTCTCGACTTTTATGATGAAGGAGAAGACATGGTATGGCAAAGGGCCTTGGTGGGATGGTTATTGGGATTGCATTTTCATGACAAAAGGCTTCAATTTTATCCCGAGATTACTGACAGGCTGAAGTCTATGGAAGGCGACAAATCGCTTACCGGAAATATTGAACTGGTTATACTACATTTCATCAAATCTAAAGAGACAGAGAAGATCTCAAAAAAAATAAAAGATGAAATACTGCCCGAAGTGCTTAAAATAAAATCGCGCCTCGAAGAAAAGCTTGACATTGAAAATACAACCTCATTCAACCTGTCGGATGAAAAAAATCCTGAATGGGAAAACTTTTTTAAGGACTCCCCCGATGTATACAAAAAATTTGAAGAGTTCTCGAACATGCAGCTCGACGGGGCCGATGTTTTTCTTGGCGCATTTGCCATGCTCAAGCAGTTTGAATTTTTTAACGAGTTCAGCAACTGGTTTTTGCCTTTTTACAAAGAAAACAAAATGGTATTGGATTCGCTGGGTAATATTCAGGAAAAGCTTGATACCAGACAATTTGCCGAGGGGCTTGAGAACACATCTTTTATGTGTAACTCAGACAAATATTCCTTTTGCCTGAATGTTAAACATTTACCTTTGGTACAGAAATCAATGATGACGGAATTGTTCAACATGGAACTTAAAGCCATGAACGAACTTAAAAACGATGATGAACTGGTAAATGCCACGGCGCACAACAAAGCCATCATTACCCAGTACTTTCAGGACCTTTACCGCTTTTACAAACTGCACCCCCTGCGCCATGAGTTTGACGACATCTTTAACCTTCATTTCAATATATACCAATCGGATTTTTTCAGGTTGCTTATTGGTGATTCAAAGATTTTAAGAAATATAGGGGAGTTCTTTTTTGAAAAGAACTATTTTGCCGAAGCACTCGATCTTTTTCTTGGTTGCCTCTCTTCGAAGCAGGATACCTATGAGTTGTTTGAAAAAATTGGGTTCTGTTATCAGCAAACCGCTAACCTGAACAAAGCTATTGAATATTACCACAAAGCCGAATTTCTTGAAAAAAACAGGCTATGGTTATACAACAAAATTGCATTCTGCTACCGTAAACTGAAGAACTATAATAAAGCGGTAGAATATTACCTTGAAGCAGAGAAACTGAAACCTGAAGATATGCAGGTGCAGGCTTTTCTCGGACAAACCTATATGGAACTCGGGGAATATGATAACGCGCTTAAATACTATTTTAAGGTTGAATATCACAGCCCTAATGACCCGCGGCCACAGAAACCCATATCCTGGTGTTATTTTGTAACCGGAAACCTTAAAAATGCAAACAAATATCTGAAAAAAGCAATCTCTAAAGACGTGAACAAAAACGATTATCTTAATCTCGGGCATATTGAATGGTGCCTGGGCAATAAAAAAGAAGCCATCGCGAATTACCGTATGGCCATAAAGAAATCTGAATTTGATTACAAATGGTTTACAAAGATATTTCAGGAAGACAGTAAACATTTGTTGAAGAACGGAATCAATGTGTTTGACATTCCGCTTATGCTCGATTATCTGAAGATTTCCGAACTATCCTGATATCACCGGGTCTCACAAACATCTAATATGGGCAAACCTTTCGGCCATTTCCTGCCTTGTGCGGTTGAGCAATGTCTGTATGTCATCCGGGTTATAGGGTGTTACATCAATCTCGTCAAGCACCTCCAGTGTTATTTTGCAGCCCGGCTTTAACAACAGGCTGTTTTTTGGCAACGCTTTATAAGTCCCGTCAATTATCACAGGCAGAATGTTTGTCATTGTGGAAAGAGAAAGCGTAAAGGCCCCTTCTTTAAAACCGTTCAGGTTTCCATCAGCAGAACGGGTACCTTCAGGAAAAATCATAATCGAGTTGCCCTGCTGTATATATTTTTTAGCCTTTTCAAGCATTTTTATCCCGCTTTCCTTATCGCCCCGCTTTACGCTCAGGTATTTGTTCATAACCATCACCCAGCCGGCAATGGGGAGACGGAAAATCTCGGTTTTTGCAACCCACCTGAAATGCAACCGGAGTTTAAAGATTACCAGGGCATCAAGCAGCGACTGGTGATTGCAAACAATAACGTATATCTTGTTTTTATCAGCTTTTTCCAATCCCTTAATTTCAACCTGCCAGAAGGGATTTGCCATCATATATGAATTGGCCCACAGACATGTAATAAAGTGTGCAGTCTTTAAATTTCTGTCAAAAGGGAATGTTAAAATCCAGGCCAACGTATAGACCGGGAAAATTAAAATACTTGACAAAAGAACAAAAATCCAGAAATACAGCGATATAAGAAACCTGAACATAATGAAAATGTAGTAGAAACAGAGATTCAAACAGGTGCAAATTTAATGATTTTAAAATGATTGCAATGTCAGGCCTGCAGCATTTTATACCGAAAGAACTCAGGCTTGTAAAAAATTTAAACCTGGTTCTTCCGCGTATAACTGGTTCTAAACATTTTTGCAATTGCAAACCTATTAAGAACCAGTATATTGTAAGTTATAGGATTTTTTATGGCCTGATTTTTGATCTTTGTTAATATATTTGTATAATTTCCATAAAATAACCAAAAGGATAAAAATTATGAAACCATTAAAAACCACAACCCCACTGGCACGATGGCTGCTCAGGATTTGCCTTGCTGCCTTTCTTTTCTTCACCTACTTTTCTCTTTTTAAGTCTTTTAACCTTAAAAGCATAGATTTTTATTTTGCAGCAGTTTATTTTGTTTTCGGGGCATTAATTATAGTCGGGGGATTTTTAAAAAACCATTCCCTTACAGTAATCTCGGGCCTCATCATTTTCCTGTTGTCGGTTTATCAGTTCATAAAATCTTTTTCAGGTGAACTGAACGCGGGTATTATGGTTTATCTTCTTCCGGCTTCCATTGCTTTTTACTTTTTGTCAACCGGAAATGACAGTTAATAAAAAAACAGATATTTTATGGGAAATTATTTAAACCTAAAAGAGGGTTTATCGTAAAGGCAGGTAAAATTTTGTAACTAAAAAACAATATATAATGAAAAGTTTATTGATATCAGCGGTAATAATTTGCTTAACAGCTGCTTTGTTTGGGCAGTCGCGGACAACGAGGGAACCAACTGACACCATTTTCAGGATAGACACCAAGATACTTCCAGTGAATGTGACTACAGTTACACCAGCGTATGTAAGCTTCACCTATCCGGGTAAAAGCGAAATATATACCATTGAAAGAAAGGATGTTCACAAGATTATTTATAAAAATGGCCGTGTTGAGGAGCTTAATAAACCTGCCGTTATAGAAATATCGCAGGAATCGTGGGAAGCTGTCTGGTTGACAGAGGAGAAGAAAGATGTGGCAAACATGTATAAACTTGGCGAAGTAGAATCAACCTCACCACCCAGTGCAAGAAGCCCGAAAGCTGCCAAGAAGGGTGCAATTATCAAGTTGCAGAAAAAAGCTGCCAATTTAAAAGGAAGTATAATACTGGTAACCTATAAGGAAAAGACAGGCGGATATGGCGAATACCCGGGATACATCATCAGGGGGGTTGTTTATGGTTACGAGCCACCCGAAGAAGATACCGAAATCAAATAGTTTGACTTATACTTTTGATAATGAAAAGCATCCACAAGGGTGCTTTTTTTGTTTAACCCGAATTTTTACCTTCGTTGAAGGCTCTGCCTTTCATAGCATATTTGCACTCTTCGGTTGCAGTTAAGAAAAGGTAAGGCATCTATTGAATGCCCATCAACATTTTCTGATCAGGAGTTAAAGGCCTCTCTAAAAACCCGTTCTGTCATCGCGAACGCAGTGCGGCGATCTATTAAACCGTGTGTATTTGTTGAGATTACTTCGCTGCAATCTTATGACGGCTTCGTTATAATGGGTTTTTAGACATTCCCTTAAAATAAACCTTCCAGAAATTGATTTAAAAATGGAATATTAAAATTCTGCTCAATAGCCATCCTGAATGCTGCCCATTCGTGCCTTTTTCCTATAAATAATTCAGATATGGCCTCATTTTGCTGAAGTGTAAAAAGGCTTCCATCAAACTTTGCAGTTTTTATCATGCCCTGCTCAACTTCCAGATTAACTTTTACAGGTTTATCTTCTAAAGAAAAACTGTTGACAAAACTGTATTTCGGTGAATACCCGTATATCCACTCCCATGTCTGGTATTTTTCTACGGCAAGTTTCTGAATTGCGTTTATATCATCATTTGTAAATACATAATTCATGGCTTGGGGAAATATTTCAGAAAAGGCTTTATACAGGTATTCAATAAAATCTTCGGGGGACATCTTTTTTTTAAGATGCGCCGATATATTGGTAACACTGCTCCGGTTTGACTGCACCGATTTGTCGAAATATTTTCCCGGCATAACATTCAACGAGCCCCTAAGTTTATTCAAATCAGTGTTAAAAAGAAGTGTACCATGGTGTAGTATCCTGGTTTTAAAAATATGCTCGGCGTTGCCTGAAATTTTTTTATCGCCAAGAAGGATTTCATTTTTCGGCCCTGGTAATGCTGTCAATCCCAATGTGCCAATCATGCTGATCACAGGTGAAAGAAACCTGCCAAAATCAACCAGTTTGCCTTTTTCACCGTTTACAATAAAAGTAAAATTTATGTTACCCCCATCGTGGTAAACCGCACCGCCACCTGTAAGCCTTCTTGCCACTCCAATGTTTTTTTCCCTAACAAAATAACTGTTTATTTCAGCAAGCGTGTTCTGGTGTTTACCAACCACAACAGTGGGGCTGCACCTCCAAAGCATGAAAACCTCATCCTGGCAGCTTTTTAACAAATACTCCTCAGCCGCAAGGTTGAAATAAGGATTTGTATTTTCGTTTAAAACGCGAATCATATCAAGGTAACCTTCTAATTTTTTTAAAGAAAAATTAGTGTATCTTAATCGTAACCAATTAATTAAAACAAATTAATAAATGAATCAGGCTAAAATAATGCTTTATTTGTTAATAATGAAATAACAAACCATAGGTATCATTTTAAAAATTTTGTATTTTAACTCCTGAAATCAAGATTTTACCAAGCCATGAATAATTTAGTTGAAAGATTTATCAATTATGCAAAAATCAATACCCAGTCTGATGAAAACTCAAAACAGTCGCCAAGTACCAATGGGCAGTCAGAACTGGGGAAAATGCTTGAAGAAGAATTAAAAAGTATTGGGCTTGAAGATGTTTCTCTTGACGAGAACGGTTACCTTATGGCCACATTACCTTCCAACTCTTCGAAAGAGACGCCTGTAATAGGTTTTATCTCGCATCTCGACACTTCTCCCGATTTTAATTCAGAAAACGTGAATCCCCAGGTGATTGACAACTACTATGGTAAGAATATTGTTTTAAACCAAAAAAACAATATTGTACTTTCACCTATTGAATTTCCTTCACTGAACAACTACATAGGCCAGTCGCTGATCGTGACAGACGGTTTGACCCTGCTGGGCGCTGACAACAAAGCCGGTATTGCCGAGATTATTACGGCTGTAGAATATCTTGTAAAGCATCCTGAAATAAAACATGGCACCATTAAGGTTGCCTTCACCCCCGATGAGGAAATAGGCAGGGGGGCTGATAAATTTGATGTTAAAAAATTCGGTGCCGATTTTGCCTATACTGTTGACGGGGGCGGGCTTGGTGAAATTGAATATGAAAATTTCAATGCTGCACGTGCAAAAATAGCCATCCAGGGACTGAATGTACACCCCGGCACTGCAAAAAACAAAATGAAGAACTCGATGCTTATCGCAATGGAGCTTAACAGCATGCTCCCCGGCCATCAGACGCCGGAACATACTGATAATTATGAAGGGTTTTACCACCTCACCGAATTCAATGGCACGGTTGAATCCTCGACTGTGAATTACATTATCCGCGATCACGACAAGGCTGAGTTTAACAGGAAAAAAGACCTGATGATCAAAATTGTAGACCACCTTAATATTAAATATGGCCCGAGGACGGTAAAAATCACCATGATAGACCAGTATTACAATATGCGCGAAAAAATTGAACCCAACTATCATATTGTAGAACTCTCCCTGAAAGCGATGAACGAACTTGCAATAAAACCCAAAGTGATACCTATACGCGGAGGCACCGACGGGGCCAGGCTGTCATTCATGGGTTTGCCATGTCCGAACCTCTTTACCGGCGGGCACAATTTTCACAGTAAATTTGAATTTATACCCATAAACTCAATGGAAAAGGCAGTAATGACCATCGTAAAAATCGCCGAACTGAATGCCCGGTAAAATACTAAGGGTATAGAAAATAATTAACTGGATGAGCCGGGCCGTAAACGCTTGTCTGCTGTTTTTAATGCAACGCAGATTAGTATTGCCAAAAAGGAACCAAAAATAGCACCAGCCAGTATATCACCGGGATAATGAACCCCCAGGTAAACCCTGCTGTATGCAACAACAGAAGCCCAGAGAAAAATAAAACCCGTATAGATACGGTTATTGAAAAGTAATGCAGAAAAAGTTGCCAGCGCAAAAGAATTGGCAGCATGGTTGGAAATAAAACCATATCTGCCGCCACAATGGTCGTTGACAAGATGGACAAGGTACATGAGTTCGGGCTGGTGACAGGGCCGCAGACGCTTCACGGTTTCTTTAAAAAGTTTTACAGCCAGCTGATCGGTAAGCGCAATGAGGATAATTACCGAAATGATGATGTAAACCGCTTTCCACCTGAATTTGTAAATAATCCACGAAACAATTGCCAGGTACAGGGGTATCCATTGAGGTTTTCCGCTGACAAACCACATGATATCATCCCAGAAGGGAGAATGAAACCCGTTAAAAAACAGGAAAAGTTTCGAGTCAATATCGGCCAGAAGTTCAAGCATGCATATCAGGAGGTAAGTTCATTCCACAGAAGGTCTTTCAGTTTGTTGATATTTTTCCCTGTTAGTGATGACACAAAAAGGTAAGGCATATCGGGCAAGTCCTGCTTTATTTCAGCTATTAGTTCGTCGTCGAGCATGTCGGCTTTGGTTACCGCTAGTACCCTTTTCTTGTCAAGCAGTTCAGGATTGTATTGCCTGAGTTCGTTGAGCAACACGTGGTATTCTTCCCTGATATTTTTACTGTCTGAAGATATCATGAACAGTAATACCGAATTTCGTTCGATATGGCGCAGGAACCTCAACCCCAGACCTTTTCCTTCACTGGCGCCTTCGATGATCCCGGGAATGTCGGCCATAACAAAGGAGCGGTTATCTCGGTATGACACGATTCCAAGGTTAGGGGTAAGGGTGGTAAAGGGGTAGTTGGCGATTTTTGGTTTGGCAGCAGAAACCACCGAAAGTAAGGTTGATTTCCCGGCATTCGGGAAACCAACAAGCCCAACATCGGCAAGAATTTTCAACTCGAAAGAATAAAATCCTTCAGTGGCAGGCTCACCGGGTTGCGCATATCGCGGGGTCTGGTTGGTCGCAGACTTAAAATGGTTGTTCCCCTGCCCGCCCCTGCCGCCCGGGGCAAGGATTTTTGTCTCTTCGTGCTTTGTTATTTCAAAAAGGATTTCCCCGGTATCTTCGTGCCTTACAATAGTACCAAGAGGTACCTCCACGATAATATCTTCGCCGTCGGCGCCTGTTTTAAGCGCCCCCGCACCATTCTGGCCGTTATCGGCATATATATGTTTCATGTACCTCAGGTGCAGAAGGGTCCATAAATTCCGGTTGCCCTTAAGGATAATATGCCCCCCCCTTCCACCATCACCGCCGTCGGGACCACCTTTGGGAATAAATTTTTCGCGGCGGAAATGCACCGATCCTGCCCCTCCCTTACCTGAGCGACAAAATATTTTGATATAATCAATAAAATTCGATTCTGACATAAATGTTTATTCAGCCCTAAGCTTTATCAATGGCTTCGCAGAGCCTGTTAAAAATTTCGTCAATACTGCCCATACCGGCAATGGATTTAAGCTTTCCCTGTTTTTCATAAAATCCTTTTACCGGAGCAGTTTCTGAGTTGTAAACTTTTATACGGTTTTCAATAATCGAAACATCCTGGTCGTCGCTTCTGCCGGAATCCTGGCCCCTGCCAAGCAACCGTTTCACAAGTTCATCTTTTTCAACCTCAAGCGACAACATAACGGTAATGGGGATATTCCTTTTGTTCAACATCTTGTCTAATGCTTCTGCCTGTGCAGTGGTGCGCGGAAAACCATCGAAAATAAATCCTTTCGAACCGGTATTTTGCCCTATTTTTGACTCAATCATGCCTATCACCACCTCATCGGGTACAAGTTCGCCTTTATCCATATATTTTTTTGCTTCAACTCCAAGCGTGGTTTTGGCAGCCAGTTCACCGCGAAGAATATCTCCTGTTGAAAGATGTACAAGCTGATACTTTTCGATAATTTTTGCCGCCTGTGTTCCTTTACCAGCACCCGGAGGGCCAAACAATACAATATTTAACATATTCATTATATTTAATGGTTAATAACTCTATATATATCTTTAAGGTTTCTGCCGTAGCCATTGTAATCAAGCCCATAACCTATCACAAAATCATTGGGGATTTCGAAACCCACGTAGTCTACTTTTGAAGGGTAATTGTACTTTTCCGGTTTCAACAAGAGGGCTGCAACTTTAATACCTTCTGGTTTGAACCGTTGAAGATGCCCCAGCACAGTATCCATTGTGAGTCCCGAATCAACAATATCTTCAATTACTAATACCGTTTTGCCATGAATATCTTCATTCAACCCGATAAGCCTGTTAACATTGCCCGAACTTACATCGCCCTGATATGAAACCACTTTAAGGAACGATACACGACAGTTGATTTTAAATTCCCTGACCAAATCAGAGGCAAACATAAAAGCACCGTTCAAAATACCCAGGGCAATAACATCTTTACCGGCAAGTTCATTGTTGATCTTTTCAGCAATCTTCAAAACAGCAGCCAGAATTTCATCATGGCTGATGAAAATCCCGAAATCCTTGTCGTATATGGTGATTTTATCCATTCTGCAACTGCCGGTAAAAGTTAGTTGCGAAATTACAAATTATTGGACTATTTTTAGGCTATAATAGCTAATTCTAAAAAATATCAACCATGACAGCCAAAGTAAGCATCATCATGGGCAGTACATCAGACCTGCCAGTAATGGAAAAAGCAGCAAAAATACTCGATGAAATGGAGATTCCATTTGAGATCAACGCCCTCTCAGCTCACCGTACCCCGGAAGAGGTGGAAAAATTCGCTAAGGGGGCTGAAGGAAAAGGTATTAAAGTGATCATTGCAGCCGCCGGCATGGCCGCCCATTTACCGGGTGTAATTGCCTCGATGACGACACTGCCGGTAATTGGCGTACCGATAAATGCCTCACTGGATGGCCTGGATTCATTGCTTGCCATCGTGCAGATGCCCCCGGGGATACCCGTTGCTACATTGGGAATAGACGGCGCCCAGAATGCCGGTATCCTTGCGGCACAAATGCTGGCGCTTAGCGATGAAAAAACAGCCAAAGCTTTGAAAGCATTTAAAGAAGGCCTGAAAAGCAAAATTGTAAAAGCAAATGAAGAGTTGAAGAGTGTAAAATATAAATACAAGGTGAATTAGGAAGCAGCGGCAGGGGCAGGGGCAGTGGCAGGGGCAGTGGCAGGGGCAGGGGCAGCGGCAGCGGCAGGGGCAGCGGCAGTGGCAGTGGCAGTAGCAGGGGCAGGGGCAGCGGCAGGGGCAGGGGCAG
>JAFGPL010000033.1 GCA_016936215.1 Bacteroidales bacterium | reverse complement strand
GTGGCTCTAAGAAAACGCCAATTACTGCGTTATGCTCGTCTTTCAAGTCAGTCATTTACTTTAGTAAACTCCTGACTTTCAAGACTTACATGCCTTGTTCTTGACGCTTTCTTAGAAGCCACTTCTGAATAACAAGAGTTTTCTTAGAGACATTAAATAGCAAAAAACGCGATTTTTAAACTACTTGTTCTTAAAGTCAGGCAAATTGTGAATATCATTTGCCCCAACTATTTTTTTTTCAAAGCTACTTTTCGTATTTTGGACATGGCTAAACACCTAATTTCATTCAATTTTCACAGTATGGCTGACTTTAAAATTATACACAGGGCCAATACTACCACTGTATATGGCAATTACCGGTCGGAGGACTTTTTTCCGCTGGGTATAGTTGTTGAATTTAAAAACGGTTTTCTTGAAATACCCAGCCGCATTAACGAACACTTCAAACTTTACAAAAGCGACCTTGAAAGGATTACCCGGGGCAAAAAAGAACTCTATGAATTGTTGTGCAGGGGTTTGTTTTCAGAGAATTTGCTGTGTGATTTTATTGCGAACAAGACTTTTCCGGTATATCACCTGCTCGAAGATGAAAAGTTTGTGGTTTCGAAAATCCTCGAGCACAGGGTTTCCGGAAAACTGTTGAAAGAATATGGGAACAATGCCCTTGAAAAAGACTACCGGCAATACACACTCGAGATTACCAATGTTTTTGACCGGCATATCCGGCAGGGTTATTTAACCGAACTGCGCGAACTCTTCATATACTCGGCCGACAAAGATGATGAGAAAGAGCTGTTCAGGCTTACAGATTTTCTAATTCACTTTATTAACTGGAATAACCCTTTCTATTATTATTACGAAACTTCTTTTGATGTTATTCCGGGCCCTTTGCGTAAGGTCGAGAACAAACTTAGTGCGGAATTACGCAGAAGAATAAAGGCTTATCTTACCTATCACAGCCATATCAACAATCTGAAAAGACTGCTCGAAAAGCGCGAACAGGGCAGAATATCTGTGCTTTCGGTACTTGATTGGAAAACAGATATAAAGCAGTTACTTTTCAACCAGTTCGAATCTTTTTTCGGGGAAAAAAAGGCAGAAGAATATATCTGTTCGCTTGAAGGGATTATTGAAGCAGAGCTTCATTCTGCTTAGTGTTTGCCTATAACATACGCTACCAGTTTTTCAGGCAGTATTTTCTTAGTTCCTTGTCCAAAGTCCTGGCGTTGCCGGTGACTTTATCGAGCAGTGCCCAGAAATTCCGGCCATGGTTTTTTTCTACCGTGTGGGTCAGTTCATGTAATATTATATAATCGCACAGATGCGATGGCAACCTCATTAGCTGAACATTAAGGTTGATGTTGTTGGTTGCCGAACAGCTTCCCCACCTTGTACCTGCATTTTTTACAGCCACACTGCGGTATGTAAACCCAAATTTTACGGCCAGCTCTTTCACCCTTTGGGGCAAATATACCTTTGCCTCTATCCGCCAGGCTTCGGTTATCGCTTTTCGTATGCATTGCTGCACGCGTTCGTCTTTCACATCGGCAAACGCAGGATAGAAAACATAAATTACCCTGTTTTTAATGATGATCCCAAGGGTGCTTTTGTCATGGGGCACTAAACTGAGACGATGTTCACGTGTCTGAAAACCGGTGCCGGCATCAAAAATGGTACGTTTATCGGCGATACGGCGCATCTTTTCAACACTGTTCCTTATCCATTTTTGTTTTTCAAATACAAACTTTTCTGCATCTGAAAAACTTATGAGTTCAGGGACTAAAACATTTACTCCTGCAGAAGGCCGTACCGTAATCTTCAGGTTACGGTACCTGCGGTTTTTTGTAAATTTTACATCCCCTATCCCTTCAAGGTTCAGCGTTTTTATCATAAAAACTATCGGGTTAACTTCTGTTTTTTTCGTAAAATGTAGTATTTTAACCGATTAAATAAACCGGAAAATACCAGCAACATGAAACAAAATAAAGCATTTACAAAAATATTATCACATTGGTTGCCCGGTTTTTTATGCACAGTTTATTCACAGGCAACGCAAATATTCCCACGGGTGCATGCCTTCAGCCTGATCTATCATTTTTAAGAACGAATTAATCTTTTATACAATGGACTCTAAGAAACTTCTGCGAAACCTTTTAATCATCCTGATTGTGCTTATTATTTTTGCTGTGGTGGGTAAAAAAACCGGTTTTTTCGGTAAAGAGATATCCTATAAAGTGGTTGTTGATACCGTGAAACTTCGTGACATTACAGAAGTTATTACAGCAAATGGTAAAATTCAACCTGAAACAGAGGTAAAGATTAACCCTGAAATTTCGGGGGAAATCGTCGAGTTATATGTGAAAGACGGCGATGTTGTAAAGCAGGGGCAGCTTTTGTTAAGAATCAAACCCGATTTGTACATGTCGGCGCGCGACAGGGTGGCAGCCTCTGTTGACGGTGCGAAGGCAAACCTGGCAAATGCCAGGGCCCAGCTCGTGCAGGTTGAGGCACAATTTGAGCAGGCCCGGTTATCGTACGAACGAAACCAAAAACTCTGGAACGAAGGGGTAATATCCGAAGCCGAATGGGAGTCTGCGCAATCGGCTTATAAAATAGCCAAAGCCAATGTAGAATCGGCAAAACAGACCGTTATTGGCGCCGAGTATTCCATTAAAAGTGCCGTTGCCTCGCTCAACGAAGCCAACGAAAAACTTACCAAGGCATCCATCTTTGCACCTATGTCGGGCACCATTTCTGCCCTTTATATTGAAAAAGGACAACGCGTTGCCGGCACCGAACTGATGACAGGTACCGATTTGCTCACCATTGCCGACCTTGGTAAAATGGAACTGCTGGTGGAGGTAAACGAAAACGATATCGTGAGGGTAGAAGAAGCTGATACCGCGCTGATAGAAGTAGATGCTTATCTTGACCGGAAGTTTAAGGGGGTGGTCACCCAGATTGCCAACTCGGCGAAAACCACGGGAATGACTACCGACCAGGTTACGAATTTTGAAGTGAAAATACTGTTGCTCGAGGAATCATATAAAGACCTGCTTGAAAACAGAAATTCCAAGCCTTTTCTGCCCGGTATGTCAGCTTCGGCCGATATTATGACTGAAAAGAAAACCGGGGTGTTGTCGGTCCCGATCCAGGCGGTAACAACCAGGACAGATTCAGTAAATATTTCTGATTCTTTAGCGGGTGACGGAAAAGCTATCCAAAAAGAGGTTGTTTTTATTTATGATAATGGTAAGGCGGTTCAGAAAGTCGTGAAAACGGGAATTCAGGATAATACCTATATAGAAATTACCGAAGGCATCTCTGAAAATGAGTTTGTCATTGCCGACCCCTTCGATGTGATTTCAAGAAAATTGAAGGATGGCTCATTGGTGGATAAAGTAACGGAGTCTGAACTTTATAAAAAGAAAAAAAAGAATGAATAAAGAATAACAAATCAATGGCGCGCATATTGAATATTGATACGGCTACCCCGGTATGTTCCGTTGCGCTTTGCGACGGGGCTAAGGTATTATCTTATACAGACAGTGCAGAAGAAAAGGCACATGCTTCGCATCTTGGGGTATATATTGAAAAAATGCTGCAAACTGAAGGTATTGGTATCAAACAGCTTGATGCAGTTGCTGTGAGCAAAGGCCCGGGGTCTTTTACCGGTCTCAGGATAGGCGTATCGGTTGCAAAAGGCATTAGCTACGCTGCAGATATTCCTTTAATAGCTGTTGACACCCTGCAGGCTATGGCATTTGGCATGGTTGAAATGACAAAACGGTTACGGCTGACAGATTTTGATGCAGCCCGGGCATTATATTGTCCGATGATTGACGCCCGCAGGATGGAGGTATATACAGCACTTTATGATTCACAGCTTATAACGATTGAAGCAGTAAATGCCAAAATCATTAACGGGCAATCTTTTGAAACAGTGCTAAGAAGTAAAAAAATCGTTTTTGCCGGTACCGGTGCAGCCAAATGCATGGACAGTATTAAGAATGAAAATGCAGTGTTTTTAACAGATTTTATGCATTCTTCCCGGTTTATGAATATGATTGCCCAGTCGAGGTTTAATAAAGGGATATTTGAAAATGTGGCTTATTTTGAACCATACTACCTGAAAGATTTTGTTGCGACTGTGGCAAAAAGAAAGGTTATATAAAACCATGACGGTTATGCTTACATTTCTCATTTTATGTAACATTATTTCAGATAGTTACACCAGTTACTCAAATACCGCAAATAAGAAAGGCATAAATATTGTAATAAAAACAATAACTTTAGTCAACTGTGAGAATGAACATCCGTAATACAGGGTTAAATGAATTTGGTTTCACATATTGTATTTTTATGAAAGCAATTATATCTGCATTTTATATAATGGTCTTAATCCCGGGTTTATTTGCACAACAAATTCCGGAGCTTAAAAAATTCAAGTCTTTCATTTCAGGTGAGGTACTGGTATACCAGATAAGGTACGGGTTTATTCACGGGGGAGAGGCCAGCGCTTCGCTTAACCTGGTGAAACACAACGGAAAAACTGCCTACCATGCCCGTGTAATTGCCCAGTCAAAAGGGGTGGCAGATAAGCTGTTCAGCGTAAGGGATATTTACGAGAGTTATTTTGATCCTTCCACCTGTTTGCCTTACAAAGCTATCAGGAATATAAAGGAAGGGAACTACCGGTATTACAACGAAGTTTTTTATTCCCATCAGGATAGCACACTATACAGCCAGCGTTCTGACAGTGTTTTTAAAGTCCCTGCCAATATTCTCGATATGGTTTCCACGCTTTATTACATCCGAAGCGTGAATATGGAAAAGCTAAATAAAGGAGGGGCCATTGAAGTGATTACATTTTTCGGCGATGAAATATTCCCTTTTAAAATAAGGTATACAGGAAAAGAAGATGTCAAGACTAAATTCGGCACCATAAATTGCCACAGGTTTGATCCGGTGGTAGAGCCCGGCAGGATATTTAAATCGGAAGACGATATGACCATCTGGATATCCAATGATCAAAATCTTGTTCCTGTGCTTATTAAGTTTGATATGTGGGTAGGCTCTGTTAAATGCGAGCTTGACAGTTATACAAATCTCAAGTATAAAATTCAGTTCAAATAAGACCAATTAAACAAAACAAAGAGGATCAGTTTTCTGATTTACAAACGAAACCTGCTGTTTATTAATTATGTAACGTAGATATCCAGTTATTGGTTCGAAATATATTGAAATATCGTCTCAGGAGATTTGTATTTTTAAAATATCTTTGCAATTTTGTGCTTCTTTTTATTGATAATGATTAAATATTAAAGACTTTACAACTTTTTTATGGCAACTACAGGAGATATTAAGAATGGTTTATGCATAGAGTTTAACAACGATCTTTTTACCGTTGTACAGTTTCAGCATGTAAAACCTGGTAAGGGAGGGGCATTTGTACGTACCAAACTTAAGAGCCTTACCAACGGGAGGGTTATCGAAAATACCTTTTCTGCCGGGCATAAAATCAATGTAACCAAAATAGAAAGAAGACCTTACCAGTTTCTATACGGCGACGATACCGGGTTTACATTCATGCACAATGAAAACTTTGAGCAGATAACCATACAGCGGGAGATGGTCGAAAATTCTGATCTTATGAAAGAAGGCCAGAATGTCGAGATAGTTTTTCATGTTGATACCGAAACTGCATTGTCGGTTGAGATACCTCCATTTGTTGAACTTGAAGTCACTTATACCGAACCGGGTATCAAAGGCGACACATCATCGGGTACCGCGCTTAAACCTTCCACTGTAGAAACTGGTGCTACCATTATGGTTCCCTTATTTATTAATACCGGTGAAAAAATAAGGATTGATACAAGAGACCGGTCATATTACGAACGTGTTAAGTAACATTAACTTACCAGGATATAATGTCGAATTCATCCTCTATAAACCGTCTTCAGCTTACAACTTTTAAATTAAAATCGTTGTTGCAGATTACCGAGGCAATAAACGAGAATTTAACACAGGAGGAGTTGCTTGAGCGGTACGAAGAGTTACTGACAAAAGACCTGAAGATTGGTAAAATTCTGGTTTACAAATTTGAAGAGAACTGGAAGTGTATTTTGAAATCAGGCAATGTAGGGGAAAGCTATCAAAGCATTGATATAGAAAAAGACCTGCTTTGTCTTACCGAAATAACACCCGTTACCTCTTCCCCGAAAAAAAGCCTTGAAGGATACGATATTATTATCCCGGTAATACATAAAAATAAACATATTGCTTTTGTAATCATTGGCGATATTGATGAGGAAGGAGAAGGGATAAGCCCTGTTATCAAACACCTTCCGTTTATTCAGACTTTGTCGAACATCATTATTGTTGCCACCGAAAACATCAGGCTGTTTAAACAGCTTTTAGAGCAGGAAGCACTTAAAAAGGAGCTTGAACTTGCATCAAAAATGCAAAGTATGCTTATCCCCAATAAGCAGAGCCTGCCCATGAATGATAAAATTCACATTACAGCTTTTTATCAGCCTCATTTTGATGTCGGGGGCGATTATTACGATTACATTGAACTCAGCAGGGATGAGATAGGTTTTTGTATATCAGATGTATCGGGGAAAGGTATGTCGGCTGCACTTCTAATGTCGAACTTCCAGGCCAATCTACGTGCACTTTTTACACATGAGATATCTTTGGCAGCGCTTATTGAAAGCCTTAATCAACGGGTAATGCATGCAGCGCACGGGGAAAAATTTATCACCCTGTTTGTTGCCAAATTCAATTTTAAAACGCGTGAACTCGAGTATATTAATGCCGGACATAACCAGCCCATTCTTTACCAGAAAAAGAAAAAACATATGGAATATCTTACAAAAGGATGCGTTGGTATAGGTATGCTCGATGAAATACCAATGATTCGAAAAGGTTCGATCACTATTGAGGAACCAACAAAAATTCTTTTGTATACCGATGGGCTTACCGATCTTCTCGATGGGAAAGGGGTGAGTACAGGAACGGAAGAGATAGAACGTTGCCTGAAAAATACCAAATCTATAGAACTGAATATTAAGGAAATAATTGACAAACAGGGGATCAACGAAGATAACCCGGCTATTTTTGATGATATTTCAATTCTTGGAATTGAATTTTTTTAAAACTTCTTATTTGGAAAATCTTTAAATTGTTTTTTCCTTATTTTTCTTTCTGTAGGCAATATCCATTGCAACCAGCATGGCTGTGTATCCCCAGAATGGCGCCGCTGCTTTATCTGTATCGAGAAAATTATTCAATATCCCATGAACGTAATAAGTCACCAGGCCCAAAATAATCGAAGCGGCAAATATCTTCCCGTTTCTTCCCGGTGCATTTGTATATGCCCTAATACCTGTATAAAGGGTCAGGGCCACAATCAATAAAAACGTCAACATACCCGGTGCGCCCGATTCTGATAAGGGTCCAAGGTACTCACTGTGCGCATTTCCGCGGTCGGCAGCATTGGTACTTATCTCTGTTTTTTCGCGGGTAACCTGGAAAGGGGCATACTGGAACATATAGGTGCCGGGTCCCCACCCCAGCAGGGGTTTTTCTGTAAACATCCTCATGGCGCAACTCCAACGGTTAATCCTTTCAAGGTTTGATGCATCGGTTGAAACGTTCGACATTGACTGGATATGTTTCTTAAGGTCTGAAGAAGATTGATGGCGGTTTTTCTCTATCCGGTTTGAAATATTATCCAGGTTCAATATTAATACGGTAATGGCTATGCCTCCCAGTAAAGCAACCGTCGTAAACCTGATTTTAAAAACCAAAATAACCATTACCCCTAATGCTGCCATTAAGCTCAGCCATGCTGCCCTGGTATAGGAGAAAAGAAGTGCAAAGCATAAGAGTGAAAAAATTATAACACTTGCAATGCGAATAGGTTTTCGATATGAACTGTTTAAGACAAAACCGGCTACCACCGGGATCATCATGGCCAGTATTGCCCCATAAGAAGTATGATCGGTATAAAAAGGGTTCATTACCGAATGTGCAGCCCTTTGGTTCATCAGCCCCACAGGTATATGCCTGCCAAGGGTGTAGGCGATTACAAGCAGCAGACCCACCAGGTAACACCACACATATTTTTTTTGATTATCGTGATTTTTAAATATTTGTGCGGCAATGATATAAAACGGAATAATAAACCATAACCTTGCAATTAGAAATTTTAAAGAAACCACAAACATTGTACTGGAAATGGTTGTAAATAAAATCCAGAAAAGGCTTAAATAAATTGCAAGAGAAACAGGATGCATTAATACTGATCTGTCCGGACGTTCACCTTTAATAAGTTTGAGAATAAAAATAAGGACCATACCGACAAGCAAAGGTTCGGTGGGGAGCCACATATCAAAACTAAGGCCCGGGAAAAGCTCCCTTAGAGGAATCGAGAGCGGGGTAAGGAAAACAACAGATAACAGGAAAATATCAAGTCTTACAAAAGCAATGAATATCAATACAAGCAATACTGAAAGGTAATTAAAGTACATGAAACCTTTTAGCATCATGAATGTATTCAAGGCTATAAAGGCAAATACAGCCAGGTAATATTTATATTTATCAGCTATTTTAAGCAAGGCTGATTAATTTTTTTTCGCTTTTCCTGCAGTTTTAATAATAGAAAGTAACAGCAGGATGATATAAGCAAAAACAAATGTTGCAAGTGTTGATTGTAAAATAATCAGCGATTTTTTAGGATAGCTTTTTTTATCTGCAGGTGTTGCAGGATCAACCACATATTTGTAAGACAATATCTGTTCTGCTTCGGTTTTTGCCTCGATATATCTCATTTCGAGCGACATTCTTCTGTTGTATTCCAGAATAAGTTTTTCACTAAGAGAAGTATAGGCTGCGGCATGTTTTTCTAATGTTTTCAGTTTATTTTCGATGGTCCTGGCAGCCTGTTCATTTTTTTCGATAAGCGCATTGGCATGTGCAAGGGTCAACTCTTTACTCTGGTATTCCACGTTCACTATGCCCATTTTCTGGTAAATTCTTAATGAATCTTCCACCTCTTTTATGGAGTTGTTGCAGGCAATAAACTCTTTTTCAACCATTTTAAAACCTGCCATTTTTCTTTCATGCTGAATTTCATTCATTACAGAATCAACAAGGTCTGCTATGTCATTGGCAATATTGGCTGCAACAACAGGGTCTTTGTCCATTACCTCGATTGAAGCCGATATAAATCTGGTACGCCTGAATTTAATCTTCGACCTGTATTGTTTGTTCATCTCATAATTCTTGTGCTTACCGTTAGGGTCTAACTCATAATGCTTGAACAGGTCATATTTTTCAATAATACGGTTTTTAATATTATCAGAGTTCAGTATTTGTAATAACTGGTCACACTGTTCTTCCTCACCAAATTCATAAAGAGTCTGCCTGCCGGGGTATGAGCTTGTAAACAAATATTTTGATGCCGATGCAGCAGGCACAGGATAAAGGACTACGGATGATTTGTATAATTCTGTGATCCTGTATGAGAAAATTGTTGATACAACAATGGCAATAACTGATACAATTATTAGTGGGGTTCTCTTTTCCCAGGCAAATGCTATGAGATCAGCAGAGTTTAAATTAAAATCATTGGATTCTTTGGCCATAATTATTTTTTTTTGGTTATCCGGGTTAAATAACGATCAAATTAGGATATTTATGATTAAAATATAAATTTTTAAACACATTTAATTAAAAAATAATTCTTCTTGCCTTTTTGAACAAGCAGGAATTTTTTGTTCAGGAAATCGTCCAGAGAGATATTCATTTCAGCATCATCAATTTTTGCTTTGTTCAGGCTGAGCCCTCCTCCCTGCACTAACCTGCGAAGCTCGCCTTTCGATTCAAAGACTGAAGTTTTATCCACGAGTAATTCAGAGAGTTTTACCTCACCCTGAAAAAGGCTGTCATTAACCTCGAAAAGGGGCACCCCTTCAAAAATACTCAGGAAGGTTGCTTCATCAAGCTTTTTTAATGTGTCGGTGGTCCCTTTTCCAAAAAGTATTTGCGAAGCGTCTGCAGCCGTTTCATAATCTTCGCGTGAATGAACCATTACAGTGATTTCTTTTGCCAAAGTTTTTTGTAAAAGCCGCTGATGGGGTTCTTTATCATGCTGTTCTGATAATGATTCTATTTCTTCACGGCTAAGCAGCGTAAAAATTTTAATATATTTCTTTGCATCATCGTCTGAAACATTCAGCCAAAACTGATAAAACGCATAAGGTGATGTTTTTGCGGGATCGAGCCAAACGTTACCCTGTTCGGTTTTGCCAAATTTGCCGCCGTCTGATTTGGTAATCAGGGGGCAGGTAAGGGCAAATGCTTCTCCTCCGGTTTTTCTTCTGATTAGTTCGGTACCGGTAACGATGTTTCCCCACTGGTCGGAGCCTCCCATTTGTAGTTTACAGTTTTTATGCTGGTAGAGGTGTAAAAAATCATATCCCTGTACCAGTTGGTAAGTAAACTCCGTGAACGACATTCCCTGCCTGGAATCTTCACTTAAACGCTTTTTTACACTGTCTTTCGACATCATATAGTTCACCGTGATGTGCTTGCCGATGGTACGGATGAACTCAAGAAATGTGAAACTCTTCATCCAGTCGTAGTTGTTTACCATCTCTGCTGAATTTGGGGAAGAAGAGTCGAAGTCGAGGAATTTTGAAAGCTGTTTTTTTATCCCTTCAAGATTTTTGTTGAGCGTTTCTTCGTCGAGAAGGTTTCTTTCGAGCGATCTTCCCGATGGATCGCCAATCATTCCTGTGGCGCCCCCTACCAGGGCAATCGGTTTATGACCGGCAAGCTGAAAACGCTTTAATAACATAATCTGGGCGAAACTTCCTACATGCAATGAATCTGCCGTCGGATCAAATCCGATGTAGGCAGCAGTCATCTCTTTAGCAAGCTGTTCTTCGGTACCGGGCATGATGTCGTGGATCATACCCCGCCATTTCAAGTCTGCAATAAAATTCATCAGTCAAGATTTTTGCAAAGATAATATTTGATACGATTTACCCTAACTAATTTTTACCTAAGTTGAGCAATTAAAAAGTTTTGAAAAGGCACGTTTCATTTTATGGGAGAAGTAAAACCGTTACATTTTTTGTCATGGGCAGGAATGACCCCAGGCTGGATTTTGCAGGCTATGATTTCATCAGTTACGGTATTGTCCTCCCTGAACTGCTCGTATCCCGACCTAAGATAAGGATAGATAAAAGGAGCGAGAGAATGTAAGGGATGATACAATAATGAATTTTGAACATCTGAGCGGGGCAGGAAAGGAACCCTTTCGTCAATTCTTTCTATTATAACGAGAAAAACACTTATGATAAGTGCAGTTTTTAAGATACTGAAAATGACTCCGGCCAGACGATTAATAAATCCCAGTGATACTGCCTCAACAAACTTATCAAGCAACCTGGCCAGAAGCTGAATTGCAATTACAATAATGATGAAGGTAATAATAAACGAAATAAGGTTTAGATTCCCGGGGTTGAACTGAAATTTTTCAAAGAGAATTTCTGCCGTGTACCCTGAAAATTTAATTGACCCGTAAATTCCCAGCACCAAAGCGAGTAAAGAAGCAAGCATAATCACAATTCCCTTGGTAAATCCCTGGTAAATACTCCAGATAAAGAAAATGATAAATATCCAGTCAATCCAGTTCACAACCTTATGTTATATAAATAATATTGTGGTACTAAAACAAGGGCGTTAAAATAATAAAAAGAGTTTGAATTATTTAATTATCAGGGCTGAAAAAATCAGGACAAAATGCAGACAATATAAATCCCTGTATCTTTCTATTTTTTTAAAAACCTGTCTAAAAGGTTTAGCAATTGCGACGGGGTAACAGGTTTTGAAATGAAACCGTTAAATCCTGATTTAATGGATTTCTCTTTTTCTTTTATACCGGTAAAGGCTGTTTGTGCTATTGCTATAATCTCAGGATTGATCTTACGTAATCCATTTAACACTTCATAGCCATCAAAATCAGGAAGTTGTATGTCAATGAGTGCAATATTAACATTTTTTTCTTCGGCTATTTTTTTCAAAGCATCTCTGCCTGAAGTTGATAAAATAATTTCGATACCAGTACCTTTAAATACTTCGGCAAGATATTTAATACTTATGGCATCATCTTCTACAACCAATAACTTGGATCCGCTCCAGTTTATTTTTTCCGGTAAAATGGTTTCTTTGTTGTTAATGCAGTCCCCATGTTTATATGGAATGGTGAACCTGAAAACAGACCCATGTCCCGGTTCAGATTCAACCCATATTTTCCCATTCAGTTTGTCCACAAGCCCTTTGCATATAGCCAGTCCAAGGCCGCTGCCTTTCTTTACTTTAAGCCCCGAATCCGCCTGCCTGAACCTTTCAAATATCAGGTTGTGTTCTTTTTTGTCAATACCGGTGCCGGTATCTTCAACATAAAATAACAATTCATTTTCCGGGGTGATTTTATAACCGAATTTAATGTATCCGCTCAGTGTATACTTAAAGGCATTGTCAATTAGATTGGTTAATATTTGTCTGATATGGATTTCATCAGAAAGAATCAAAGATTCAGGATCGGATAAATCAGTGGAAAATGAAAGTGAAATGTTTTGTAATCTTGATTGATGGGTTGTTTTATAAAAGGTGTAAATATCATTCATTAATTTATTCAGCGAAAAGGTTTCAATATTAAGGTTTAGCTGACCTGATTCAATTTTTGAAATATCTATGATATCGTTGATAAGATTAAGTAAAATGTTGCTGTTTTGGCTTATATAATTAAGAAATTCTTTTTGTTTTTCAATTTCATTATTACCTTCCTGCAGTATGCTGATGAATCCCATAATTCCATTGAGGGGAGTCCTTATTTCGTGGGACATGTTGGCAAGAAAAGCTGATTTGAGTTTTTCAGATTCCTCTGCCTTTTGTTTGGCAATTAGTAATTCTTCTTCATATTTTTTTGTTTGCGAGATGTCAAGAATAATTCCCGATATCCTTGCCGGCCCTCCGTCAGGATTTCTTTCAACCGTCTTTCCTTTCAGAAAAAACCATTTATAAGTTCCGGGTTCTGTTAGTAATAAAAGCTCAATACTTTTGGAATCGTTATTCCCGTTGAAAAAACTGTTTCTGAAATTTGTTTCTATCGCAGAATGATCAGGATGTACAAGCCTGGTCCAGTTTTCTTTATTTGATAAAAAAGAGAAAGGTTTGTAGCCTAAAAGCAGGTAAAACTCAGCGCTTAAATAAAGTGAGCCGGTGTTTACGTCCCAATCCCAGAGCCCCTCGCTGGCCCCTTCCAGCGCATATGCAAGCCGGTTTGATTCTTCATGTATCTTATTCTCTGCAGAAATTCTTATTTTCAGCTCCTTGTGAAGAGAAAGACTGTATATTGAAAAAATAAGTAAGGGTATAAATAAAACTTCGGCAAAGTCCTCATACTTGTCAAGGTTTGTATTGGTGGAAAAGTTTTCAATATTGTTTGAAACCGAGACAAGGGTAATAATGAAAAATGCAAATAATATAAATGCCAGGGAGGAATGGTCTATATTCTTTCTGTAATAAAATATATACGAAAGTATGAAAATACAAACAGCCAATGAAAGCATATCAATTATTAGTAAAACATAATGAAGCATTACAAATAAGATTTTCCGGTTTTTACTACTGCTAAAGTCAATAATATCAATGAGAGCAAATAAAACAGGTGCTCAAGCAGATTAAAAAAATTATATAAAACAAAACCTTCTAAAACAGTTGAAATGCCTGACAACAAAAGTAATATTAGCGCAATATTAAAGTAATAAAACTGTTTTATCCCCTGTGGTTGAGAAAGTGCCCAAAACACCGACAATATTATCAGGCTAAAGACAAGATTAATTAACTCAGCACCTTCAAGCATTTTAAATTATTAATAGTGAATATAACTGCTTATTAAATTATATAAAAGTTACTGTTATTTTCTGATAGTAAAAAATAAAAAGAGATTGATTTTCATCATCTATTGTTAAGGATCTGGAAAAATTTTGCACATAAAACAAATCAGATTATCTTTGCAGCCATAAATGAGGCCTCATAGTTCAAGGGATAGAACGGCGGTTTCCTAAACCGTAAATCCAGGTTCGAGTCCTGGTGAGGCTACTGAAGAAGTGTGGAGATATGAGCAAGAGCAAGGACTTTAGCACATATTTCCATTTTTTTTGATCAGATCAGTAATAACGGATCAAACCAAAAATCTGGGGACTTAATATGGATCATGCCCACAAAGTGTAAACCCTACCTCTAATTTTTTTGTACTATAATCATCGGGCTGTGGTTGAGTAAGTCCCGTGGCAGTTTCTTTTTTCTTGTTCCTTTTTTTCCGGCAAAAAAAAGGAACCAAAAAATGCCTGATGGGCTG
>JAFGPL010000316.1 GCA_016936215.1 Bacteroidales bacterium | reverse complement strand
TGAAATAAATATACAATTGCCTGTTCTATAAATATTTTGTACCTACGGTACTTATTTTCAGCCTCGTTAGAGGCGAAATATTTATAGTATAATTTCATGGTGATAATTTGAGCCCCGTAGGTGGCGTAATATCATTAAACCTTTTTATTTCAGAGGATTTATAATTTGAAAAATATTTTAGTCGGACAGTAGTGAAAAAAAAACTAAAAAACTATGGCAACAATTCTTAAACCAGACCAAAGAGAATTTCAGGTAACCCCGAATAAAATTGACGACTACAGGATTTTAACAGATGTTTCAAGAGTCAGGCAAGGAATAAATCCTGAAAACCTCAATTTTGACTTAAGACAATTGAACCCGGGACTGTATTCCACCCCTTATCATTTTCACCGTTATGCGGAAGAGCTTTTCCTGATTATCTCCGGATCGGCAACATTGAGGACTCCCGGTGGTCTTGAAATTGTGAACAGTGGTGACCTGATTTTTTTTGAAAAAGGGGAAACCGGGGCCCACCAGCTTTATAACCATACCGCTGAACCATGTATTTATCTTGATATTAGAACATATATCGGATATGATATTGCTGAATATCCCGATTCTGATAAGATTTTAATTGCCCCGACCTATGAGATATTCAGGAAAAATTCACAGTCCGCTTATTTTGACGGGGAGACGAACATAAAAGATAAGTGGAAACAAATTGAAAATAAAAACATATAGCGCCACACGGCTTCTTTCAAACAATACAGATTATATTAAGAATTTTATTTGGCTACTTCCCAAAAAAATGTTAAAAAACTTGCGTAGTTAAATAACTACATATATATTTGTAGTCAAATAACTACATAATGAATCTAAGACGAGATGTATTTCAGGCAATAGCCGACCCGACAAGAAGGGCAATATTAATGTTGCTGGCATCGCAGGCGATGACGGCGGGTGCAGTAGCTTCAAATTTCGACACGGCAAGACCTACTGTTTCAAAACATTTACAAATACTTACCGAGTGCGAGCTTATAAAACAAGACCAGCAGGGACGCGAAATCTATTATCACCTGAATGTTGGCAAAATGAAAGAAATTGCCGACTTCATAGAACCCTTCAGAAAACTATGGGATGACAGGTTTAATAAGCTTGAGCAGGTAATGAAATCATACAAACCAAAAACCTAAGGAAATATGGAAATGAAAACTAAAATCATGGCTGAAGACGGTAAACAGGAAATTTTCATTACAAGGGAGTTTGACCTGCCCCTGTCTTTACTGTTTAAAGCTTATACAGATGCAGAAATTGTTGAACAGTGGATGGGCAACAAAGTACTGAAAATGGAATGCAAACCTCACGGGGGCTACCAGTTTGAAACCAAAGACAAACAAGGCAATGTGTTGTTTCGGGCAAATGGTGTAATCCATGAATTCCTGCCCGAAAAAAGAATCACGCGTACATTTGAAATGGAAAACACGTCGTTTCCCGTCCAGCTTGAATATCTGACATTTGAGCAACTTTCTGCCGAGACCAGCAAACTGACGATTCATATCGTATATAAATCAGTAACAGACAGGGATAATATGCTCAAATTGCCATTTGCACAAGGTATTAACATGGCCCACAACCGGCTTCAGGAAATTGTATCTAAACTAAAATAACAATATTATGACAAAGAGAAACAAGATTATCTACTGGATTGCAACCATATGGCTAAGTTTAGGAATGGCCTCAACAGGAATTGTGCAAATAATCAAATTAGAAGATGAAGTGCAAAAAATGAGTGAGCTGGGCTATCCTAATTACTTCCTCACAATTATCGGCGTTTGGAAATTATTAGGGGTATTGGCAGTTCTTGTCCCTAAATTTCCATTGATAAAAGAATGGGCTTATGCTGGCTTTTTCTTCCTGATGACAGGGGCGATATGCTCGCATTTTGCCATTGGTGATAGCGCTGCTGAATTTTTTGGCCCTGCGCTGTTGCTCGTTTTGACGGTGGTTTCATGGTATTTCAGGCCTGCAGCCAGGAAACTCAGTTAAGTTGCGAAATTTAGGATGGGGTAGGACCGAGGCTGCGTGATAAGTCCGTCGTTTTGAAACCATTTTTGAAAAATTCTTATTTTTTGACTTTCAACGCGACCTTCCTCACAAGTCTGGATCATTCATATGTTGTGGAATGTGTATATTGAACTTGGGGAAAAAACTTTCCCGGAATTATCATTTACTGCTATTCGTGAAGCAAGACAGTTTTTGATTTATAATTCCGGGAAATGTTTTGAATTCAAATTGTCAGGAAAATGATGGCTTATTTTAAAGTTTAACCTTTGATTTCTTTAGTCATGTTAACAGGTAACTATTCTCATCATATCCCTTGGTGGTTGCTTAGTTTCCTGAATTTTTTGAAAGTGATTCAAATGACTTTGTAAGCTGAATTTCAGGTGTACTGTTGTAAATATCCTGCAGTTCAGAAAGGCCTATAGCATCGGTTGACTTCATTAATTCACAAATTTTGTTTAGCAAGTCAATCTGATTTGTATTTAACTGGTTATTCTGAAATATATCATCCAATATGGGTGCATATTGATTAATGGGATATTCGGTACCCAAGATGGAGGCTAAATCTGTACATACCTTCCCGGCTATCGAAACCAAACCGGAATAAACTCGGGGTATTCCATAAAGCTCAGGATCTATTTCCCCATTTTGCATTTTTAACCACAATTCGTTACTAATGTCAAATTGGTCCCTGCTGAGATCTATCTTTTCCATACTTGGGTCCACAAGCATCCAACGATTTTCATTTTCATTCCATACTTCGCAAATGGCATGGCTTATGTGAAATCCTGGTGCTATATAGGTAGCATGTCCGGCACGTACCCTGGCCGGAACACCTCGATACTTTAATATGGATGCCAGCAAAATTGCATTCTGTTGGCAACCCAGTATTAGCCGGTCTTGCGGTTTCCGGTCAAATACCAAACCAGCGGAATCATAAGATATTAGTCCTTCCAAAATAGATATAACGCTTGGATAATTCATCATCTCATTCCATCTCTCTTTTGGTATTTGTTCGCGATATTTGGGCAATTCAGCATAAGGATGAATAAATTGAGATTTTATTAATTTGCAGAGTTCCGGTAATGAATCGGGAAGATTTTTGTACAGATATGCATATTTGCCCGGATCGGTATAAGAACTATACTGGCGATAGAAGTCCAGAACAGATTCATTATCTTTAAATTTAACTACCTTCTGAGAGTAACATCCTGTTATTGCAAGGATTGAAATCATACTAACTAAAACTGTCTTTTTCATAATTTTTAATTTTAATTGTTAATTAATTTTATCTTGTTGATATTAGTCTTTTAGAAAAAAAACCAAAATATTTAAAGGGTTGATTATTTAGTACTTTCAGTGAATTTATTATCGAGAATAAAGCACCAATCACCAAAATGCCAAAGCTTACACTGGAATTCCGGGTCATTAAAAATCCCCAGAATCCGAGTATCCATATAAAAAATATAAATGATTGAAGTGCCATAACAGCACGAAAATGGACAGTCATTTCTTTAATCTCATCCTTTTTTTTATGATGGATTATTATGGCTGGAAAGAAAAGAGGGAGTATACTACTCAAATGTAACATTGCGAGGAATAATCTATCATTAAAATTATTTTTTGAATCAGGATCAATACAATTTTTTTGTGTTCTCATGATTTTATTTTTTAAATTAGTTTATATTATTAACCAAATTCATAAAAAAAATTACTTTTTCGGGTTGATATATTTTTGAAGGTTATTTACATATTGCTCAAATGCTTCCCTTCCTTTTTTTGTAATAGATATCGTAGTATTCGGGTAATTATTCCTGAAGGTTTTTACTACGTTTATGTAACCAGCCTCCTGCAATTTACCGATCTGGATACTTATATTACCGGCAGCAGCTTTGGTTGTTTCTTTGATAAAGCTGAAATTGGCTTCTTCAACCGTCATCAGTATGGATACAATTGACAAACGAAGCTGCGAGTGCAATATGGGGTCTAAATCTTTAAACATGGTTTTTTCTTCTGGCAATATTAAATAAAATCCCTGGGATAATAAATCCGGTCAAAGCAGCCAACATCATACTAAAACCATGATAATCACTTTCTACAAGGAAAGTACCTAAGCCTATTAAATTCGTTAATGCACCACCAATGGTCAGGGGCTTGGATTTGATTGATAATCCGCTTACCATAATCATTATAGAAAGTAAAATGATGTATACAGGGGCCATAGCTTCTCCCAGTTGATTTGAAAATAAAACTCCCATGACCAAAAGGTTCATGCCAATTATCCATCCTATATTTCCCAAAATATTACCGATAATGGTTTTAGGCCTTTTTCTCATATCTGTATACCACAAGTATATCATATAGAAGCCCCCAAGCGGAAACAGAACTACGGTCCATATCATATATTTATTCAGGTTAAAGAGCCAAAGTATATGCTGGCCTCCAAATACAATCAGCATTAATACGCCCCAAAAAATAAATACGTGACCGCTTTCTTTAAATCTTTGTTTCGTCTCTTCAATTGTCCTGGAAATTAGTAAGAGACTTTCTTCTGGTGTGAAATTAGTTTTTTCCATATTGTTAATGAATTTAAATTGGTACAAAAATAAATTAGTTTATTATATTAACCAAATTTTTTATGCTTTTTTTATAGGATTTTTTTTAAGTAAGCCTTATCAAAGATTCTCCGGCAAACCCAGGCAAATTGAAAGAACTGTTTTTTTTGGCACTGAATGCCTTCTGCTCATTTGTATTTATATTAAATAGTGTTTCTTAACAATTTTTACCGTTAGAAAGAAAGTGATTTCATCCGGATTTTTTTAAATTACTCCTGCAATCACCCTTCTGCCCTCATGGTAATTAATATTGTTAATAAACCTGTTTATAAACATTTTGTGAATCATTATACCATTTGGTTTTTCTGCTTAACTTTGCAATAGCATTCGGTTCTTTATAGATTAAAAGGGAATCCTGTGACCCGTCCATCATAGTATCACAAGGTCGGGAAGTCAGGAACTATCCCCGTAGCTGTAATTCCCTCATGAGGTCTTACAACACCTGCCACTGTTCCAGTATATCGGGATGGGAAGGCTGTAAGACCGGGATAAGTCAGAAGACCTGCCGGATTGAAATATCGTAGCTTTCGGGCGAAAGGCGAGAGATAAATTACATACCATCGCTGTAGTTTTTCTTTTCTTACCCCGCAGGTTACCATTTATTAACACTAAAACTTTAACTAATGAATGGTGAACTTCGTTTTAAACAAATTGTGAAACGCAATGGAGAAATTGCGGAATTCCGGGTTCAAAAAATCGAACATGCTATTTTCAAGGCCATGCGTGCCATTGGCAGCCCAGACCGTGCAAAGGCAAAAGAACTTAGCATAGAGGTTACCGAAAATCTTAGCTGCAATAACTGTGCTGATATCCCTACGGTTGAATATGTGCAGGATGTTGTCGAAAAAGTGCTGTTTGAAAAGGAGAGCTTTGAACTGGTTAAAGCCTACCTGCTTTACCGCAAACAAAGGGAACAATCAAGAAGTGCTAAAGAGCTTCTGGGCAATATAGATGCTATGGATGAATATTTAGGAGAACATGACTGGAGGGTGAAAGAAAGCGCGAATTCAGCATACTCCCTTCAGGGATTGAACCAGCATATTTCCACACTGGTTACTTCACAATACTGGCTTAATAAATTATATCCCGATAACATATCCGATGCCCACAAGAAAGGCTATTTCCATATACACGACCTCGGATTCTTAAGCGTGTACTGCGTTGGCTGGGACCTGAAAGATTTGTTGCTATCAGGTTTTAAGGGTGTTTTAGGTAAAACTGAGAGCAAGCCGGCCAAACACCTGAGGACAGCGCTCGGTCAGATTGTAAATTTCTTTTATACCATGCAGGGAGAAGCTGCCGGGGCGCAGGCATTTTCAAATTTCGACACTTTGCTTGCCCCGTTAATCAGGTATGATGAGCTTTCTTATGAACAGGTGAAACAATGTATCCAGGAGTTCCTTTTCAATATCAACATCCCGACAAGGGTCGGTTTTCAAACGCCATTTACCAATATTACCATGGACCTGCTGGTGCCTGAGTTTATGAAAAATGAACCTGTTGTCTGGGGGGGCAAAGTGCTTGATGAAACCTACGGCGACTACCAACCCGAAATGACCATGCTGAACAAAGCATTTGCAGAGGTGATGGTTACCGGTGATGCAAACGGCAGCTTGTTTTCTTTTCCCATACCTACCTATAATATCACCCCCGATTTTGATTGGGACAACCCTGAGTATGACGGGATATGGGAAATGACAGCTAAATACGGGATACCCTATTTTTCCAATTTTGTGAATTCCGACATGAAGCCTGATGATGTTCGCAGCATGTGCTGTCGTTTGCGTCTCGATAAACGTGAACTCAGCAAACGGGGTGGCGGGTTGTTTGCTTCAAATCCATTGACAGGTTCGGTGGGAGTGGTCACCATCAATCTTGCAAAGCTTGGTTATGAAGCTTCTTCGGAAGAAAACCTGTTTCAGCGGCTTAAAAACCTTATGGTGTTGGCAAAAGACAGTCTGGAGATCAAACGTAAAACCATTGAAAATTATACTGAAAAAGGTCTTTACCCGTATTCAAAATTTTATCTGAGGTATGTTTATCAACGTTTTAAATGCTATTGGAAAAACCATTTTTCTACGATTGGGATTAACGGCATGAACGAATGCTGCATGAATTTCCTGGGAGAAAGCATTGCCCATCCCGAAAGCAATAAACTCGCTCTTAAAATCATGGATTTCATGCGAAGTGTACTGGAAGACTTTCAGGAGGAGACCGGAAATATTTATAATCTTGAGGCTACACCAGCCGAAAGCACGGCATATCGCTTCGCCCGTATTGACACCATTCAGTATCCCGATATTATAACCGCCAACCATGAAGCATTTAAAAACGGGGCAGCACCGTATTATACAAATTCCACCCACTTGCCGGTTAACTTTTCCGATGATATTTTTGAAGTGTTGACTTTGCAGGATGAGTTGCAAACCAGGTACACCGGCGGAACGGTATTGCACCTGTTTACCGGGGAGAAAAACATGCCCGGGCTTGCAGCAAAGAACATAATCAGGAAGATTACCAACTCTTTTCATTTGCCATATATCACCATATCACCTACATTTAGTATCTGTCCGTCGCACGGATACCTTGCTGGAGAGCATTTTAAATGCCCGGTATGTAATTCTGTCTGCGAGGTTTATAGCCGTATCGTGGGTTATATGCGCCCTGTAAATCAGTGGAATAATGGCAAACAACAGGAGTTTAAGGACAGGAAATTGTTTGATATCGCTAAAGCAGGATTAGTTAGTGAAACAGTCAAAAAATCCATTAAATCGGAAGAAAACATTTTAACATCCGATATTTTAAGGTAATGAAGCTTTACAAAGATATTGACAGTTCAGTTTTAAAGGCAATACCTAATCCTTCGAGAGAAGCCTATGAAATTAAGGTTAAAATTCCTGAGTTTACATTTTTAGGGGTAAAGGAGCAGCCTGATTTTGCCAAATTATATATTTCATTTTATCCTAAAAATTACATTATTGAATTAAAATCTTTGAAACTGTATATTTATCAGTTGCGGGATATAGTAGTTTCATACGAGAGGTTAGTTAATATTATCTACAGCCATATGATGGAAATATATGCGCCAGACCGTTTACGTATGGTAATGATTTGTAACCCGAGGGGAGGGATAAGTTCAAAACTGACAATAGATTCTGACTGGAAAGTACGGGGAGGGGAGGAAAAGTACAAAGACTGGCTAATGCCGGATGAGATGTGGTCGGTTGAAATGTAATCGAAACAATAAAATATTAAAATTATTATTATGGAATAAAACATGAAGAAATTAAATAAGATGCCTTGCAAAAGGCTTAATAGGGAACTGTGTGACTTACCTGCCGTTGTCTAAGCGGAGTTAGGAAATCACAGGCTGTCGCGCAACCGTAAGTGCTATTACAAAGTTTTTCCCCTGGTTGCCCACTGTTTCAAAAAATGGGATGGGAAGGGCGGGAAAAGCGGCACAAGCCGGGAGACCTGTCTTGTTTAATATTAATAATCAATAATTTATATTATAGTTATGAAAACACAAAGTTTAGGCTATCCGCGTATTGGTAGCCAAAGGGAACTCAAAAAAGCATGCGAACAGTATTGGTCTGGTAAAATTTCGGGTGAAGAACTGGTACAAACAGGAATGAGCATCCGCCAGTATAATTGGCAATTACAAAAAGATGCAGGTATTGACTTGATCCCATCCAATGACTTTTCGTTTTACGACCATATATTAGATATGTCGCTAACTGTTGGGGCAATCCCGCAGCGCTATACCAAAATAGTCCCTAACGGGCATGGGCCATTGCTTGATTTATATTTTGCGATGGCACGGGGTTACCAGAAAAACGGTTTGGATATTACCGCTATGGAAATGACCAAATGGTTTGACACCAACTACCATTACATTGTTCCTGAATATACAAAAAATCAATCCTTTAATTATTTTTCTTCAAAAATTGTTGATGAATTTCTTGAAGCCAAAAATGCCGGAATAAATACAAAACCGGTGATAATAGGCCCTGTAACTTATTTACTTTCAGGTAAAGAAAAAGAACCGGGGTTTAACAGGCTTGATTTAATTGAAAACCTGCTTCCTGTATATTTACGATTATTAAAAATACTTGAAGAACATGGGGCGGAATGGGTTCAGTTTGATGAACCATTTCTGGTTTTGGATATAACTAAAAAAGCGAAATCTGCATTTCAGTTTGTTTACAACGAAATTTATAAAGCATTTCCAAAATTAAAAACCATACTCACCACGTATTTTGAGGGATTGAGAGACAACCTTGAATTAGCGGTTTCTCTGCCTGTTACGGCGTTGCACATTGACCTGGTACGTTGTCCGCAACAATTGGCTGAAACACTGGAAGTACTACCTGCCGGTATGTCTTTATCAATAGGTATTATAGACGGGAGAAATATCTGGAAAAACGATTTTCAGCAATCATTGGAATTAATCAACAATGCAGTTGATAAAATCGGGGCTGAACGAGTATTAATTGCCCCGTCCTGCTCATTGCTTCATTCGCCATGTGATTTGGATTTTGAAACCATGCTCGATACTGAAATAAAACAATGGCTGGCCTTTGCCAAACAAAAAATCAATGAGGTGGTAACTTTAAAGCAGTTGGCAAGCCCCGAAGGGAACAAGGCTGCTATGGAAAGATTCATAGCCAACCAGGTTGCTATTGAAAGCCGTAAAACTTCCAGGCTGATAAATAACCAAGGTGTGAAACAACGCATAGGTGCAATTACCGAAACAGATGCAAAACGTCAAAGCGTTTTTTCTGTGCGCAAAAGCAAGCAACGAAAAGCATTAAACCTGCCTTTGTTACCCACCACCACCATCGGTTCGTTTCCTCAAACCATCGATGTGCGATCATGGAGGACAAAATTAAAAAAAGGAGAAATCAACTCAGAACAGTATGATACCCTGCTCAAAGGAGAAATCGAAAAGACCTTGCGATGGCAGGAAGAAATCGGGATTGATGTATTGGTTCACGGCGAGTTTGAGCGTAACGACATGGTTGAGTATTTTGGCGAAAAGCTGAACGGTTTTGTATTTACGCAAAACGGCTGGGTGCAAAGCTATGGAAGCCGTTGCGTGAAACCACCTATTATTTTTGGGGATATATACCGCCCCAATCCCATGACAGTTTACTGGACGGTTTATGCACAATCCTTAACCCAAAAGCATGTTAAGGGTATGTTGACAGGGCCGGTTACCATTTTGCAATGGTCATTTGTGCGCAACGACCAGCCCCGTTCGCAAACTTGTACACAAATAGCCCTTGCAATCCGTGATGAAGTAATGGACCTGGAGAAAGCCGGTATTAAAATCATACAAATTGACGAACCCGCAATACGTGAAGGGCTCCCATTAAGAAAAGCTGACTGGCAAGAATATTTGCATTGGGCAGTTCGTGCTTTCAGAATTGCTGCAAGCGGTGTAAACGATGAAACACAAATACATACCCATATGTGTTATGCCGAATTTAATGACATTATCCAGGATATTGCCGACATGGACGCAGATGTAATCACTATAGAATGTTCTCGTTCGCAAATGGAACTGTTAGATGCTTTTGCCGGGTTCAAATATCCCAATGAAATTGGCCCCGGGGTCTATGATATTCATTCACCCCGTATTCCTTCTGTACAGGAAATGAAATTGCTAATGAAGAAAGCTTTGGAATTAATACCAAAAGAAAACTTATGGATTAACCCCGATTGCGGCTTAAAAACAAGGGGATGGGCTGAAACATCGGCTGCTTTGAAAAATATGGCCCGGGTTGCATTAGAATTACGTAAAGAGATAGCCTAAAATGATGGATGAAACCCTGCACCCAAAATATGAAACAACCATATGCCCCCGCTGTGACAGGAACTTTACATGTTTGAAGTCCCCGCTTTGTTGGTGCATGGAATATACTTTGCCGGCTGAGATTCTCGACGGTTTGGAGCTAATATATGAAGGATGCCTGTGTAAATCCTGTATTGAGAAAATAATATTAGATTTTGATTTTAAAAAGAGAATAAACACATATTACAATAATTATGGAAAATAAAAAAATATCACTTCGTTTTACAATAATAACAGTACTAATTCTTTTTGCTGCATTCAGCCGGTTAATACCCCATCCGCCAAATTTTGCCCCCATTGGGGCTATGGCATTGTTCGGGGCTGCATATTTTTCACAACGGATCATGGCATTTCTCATTCCCCTTGTAAGTATGTGGTTGAGTGACCTTGTGCTTAATAACCTGGTTTACAACCGGTATTTTGACCATTTTGCCTGGTTTTATGATGGATTTTACTTTACTTACGGGGCTTTCATCCTGATTGGCCTGGTTGGTATTGTATTGCTAAAAAGAATAAAAGTTAAGAATCTTATTTTAGCAAGCGTATTGGCATCTGTCTTGTTTTTTATAGTCTCCAATTTTGGTGTGTGGGTATCAACAACTATATACCCAAAAGATTTTAGCGGGTTGATGGCCTGCTATACTGCCGGATTGCCTTTCTTTAAGAATACAATTGTAGGCGATTTGATTTATACCGGGGCCCTGTTTGGGATATTTGAATTTGCCCGGCACAAGGTTCCTGCTTTACAAATAAAAACAATTTAAACACATTTAAATGATGAAAAAATTATTTTACACTTTAGTAAGTTTGCTGTTATACTTATCAGCAGCAACAGCACAAAGTTACCTGACCCCTTCCGAGGGTTTTAAAGCTGTTGATATTTTACCCGATTACAGTGCCTTTTCAGCATTTGATATCCATGATAGCCTGATGTATGCCAATGATGGAGATACCATTCGCTGTTTGAATATGAAAAACGGGCAGGAGATTAATAAATATGGAAAACCTGCAGGTTATGCATCCTGGCCGAGTTTTGTTACCATGTCGCCAGACGGAACAGAAATTTGGGCAGGTTATACCAACTCAGGCAATACAGACGACCGCATTTACAGCATTAATGTAGTAACTGGTGTTTGGGATTTACAGGCACACCTTTCAGGAAATTTTGATTTGGAATTTCTAAACGATAGCATTTTGGTATCAGGATTGAACAGTTCGGACTGGGAAGACCCTACTTCCATTTTTTTATTAGATACCACTGGTGCAGATAATCACCGGAAAATAATTGAAATGGGGGGCAGCTCTGCCGGGTTGGCTACCGATTCAAAAGGAAATGTATATTATGGCACATATTTCTATTTTAGTCCTGACCCAAATGCTATATATCGCTGGGATAGTGCCTCGGTGGCCAATATAATTAAAAATGAAGGAGATACATTAAAACTGGACGATGCTGTAAAACTTACCGACTTGCCTAATGGGGCTTACGATTGTGAAGTTGATGCGGCAGGAAACCTGTTGTTCAATGCCAATAGTTTTTCATCAGATAAAGTTTTGGCAACCTGGAACGGGACATCCGGCGATGGTTACAATTTCGACACCCTGGCTATTGCTACCGATGGAATGGACTGGCTGACAATGATAAAGTCTTATGGCAATGTCCTCGACTACAATGAAGGTAATGGTGTTTATGTCTTATCATGGGCTAGGCCGGTTGCCAAAGTTCAGAGAAGCGCCCCTCCCACACTTGCTTCACCAATCAATGTTATTTCAGCATTCGAAAACGATGCAAACGAGGAAATAAACCTGAACAACCACTTTACCGACCCGGACGATACAGTCGCGTTATCGTATGAAATAATCTCAAATTCTTTCGATACAGTTGCATCAGCAAGTATTAGCAATGACACGCTGCTTATCCTTGACTTTCTAAAAGCCGGGCAAACCAATATCTGGATTAAGGCCACATCTAACGGACAGTCTGTTACAGAAAAAATAATCGTTGGTGTACAACCGAAAATATCAGGCAGCTATGCTGTTACCGATTTTGAAGACCTTACGCTTGCAGAAGAAAGCTATTGGAACGGTTCTGACGGTTCGGGTGGCTTTGTAAGCGGTTTGGTAAAATTTGGAAATAACTACTCAGGAGGATTCTGGGATGGCTGGACATATTCCAATACATCGGATGTTACTACGTCAGGTTATACCAACCAATACAGTGCGATAACCGGCGCCGGGTTTGATACAATTGCTTCGGAAGGTAAAAATTATGGTGTAGCCTATGTTTCTACCGACTGGGTAACAACAGAAGCGATTCCGTTACCATCAACTTTTAGCGATGGTTCAGCGCATCATGTAAAAGGATTCTATTTAACCAACAGCACTTATGCTTCACTTTCTATGGAACAAGGTGATTGGGTTGCAAAAAAATTCGGCGGAGTAGATGGCAACGACCCGGATTATCTGAAACTATTGGTTTGGGGTAAAAACAATGGAGTTGAAACTGATACCGTTGAATTCTATCTTGCTAATTACCGTTTCATTGATAACTCAAAAGATTATATCGTGAAAACCTGGCAATGGATTGAATTAAGTTCATTGGGTGAGATTGATACTCTATTGTTTAATCTTTCATCTTCCGATGTTGGTACATGGGGCATAAATACACCAATGTATTTTAATGTTGATAATATTTATATCTTACCGGATACTGCTCCTGTGGTTATCAATCCGATTGCCGATATAACAGAAAAAGATAATGTTAATGATATAGTTATAGATGTAAGCAATATATTTTCAGATGTGGACAATGATATGGTAAAAGTTTCGGTACTTTCAAATTCGAATCCTGAATTTGCCACAGCAACTATATCTGGAAATGAATTATCCATTGACTTTATTGCCGAAGGAACAACTACATTAATTATTGAAGGAAGTTCCAATAATAAATCGGCATATGATACTGTGCTGGTTACTGTGGTAGCAGACCATGCCCCTGTTGTGGCAAATCCGGTTGCCAACATTGGTGTCGCTGAAAATGCTGCCGATTCTGTAATCTCATTGGCAAATCTCTTTACCGATGCAGACGATGATGATGCCTCTATTATAAAATCAGTTAAAAGCAATTCTAATAGTGCCATTGTTTCAGCCAGTATTTCAGGTAATGATTTGACTTTGTCCTTTATTGCCAATGCTACAGGTGAAGCTGAAATAGTTATTGAAGGTGTATCAAATGGTAAATCCGTAACAGACACTCTTACCATAACCATAACACCGGTTACCCGAATTGAAAACGCAACTATTGCCAATGTCGTCCTTTATCCAAATCCATCCAACGGAATTTTCAGGGTAAAAACCGAATCGGGTGATATATGTTCCATCAAAGTTTTCAATAAAAACGGAACTTTGGTTTTTGCAAATGAGCATTACTCTTCCAATAACGAAGTTGATATTAGCAACCAGCCATCCGGTCAATATTTCATATCTGTTAAAATTGGAAATGTAAATCGTATAGAATCAATAATTAAAAAATAGGATAAACTATGGGGAGTGGGAAACTGCTCCCCTTTTAACTTAAACTATGTCAAAAAAAATTGTAATTATAATTCTTGGTCTTGTTTGTTTAAAAACTATACAGGCCCAATACATATCAGAAGTATTGGAATACAAACCGGCGCCGGGACAATTTATCAATTCATCACCATGGGGGATTCCCAATTCAGCCAAATCTTTGATTGGAGGGGTAACAGGTTCAATGAGCCTGGGCGCTTTTGGAGGCTATGTAATATTCAAATTTGCAAATCCTGTAGAAAATGACGCTAATAATCCATTCGGTGTTGATTTTACTATCTTCGGTAATCCATTGAATGAATGGTCGGAACAGGGTATTGTATCGGTTATGAAAGATGAGAATGGCAATGGTTTGCCCGATGATACATGGTACGAACTGGCTGGGAGCGATTACTTCTTTTCAAATACCATTAAAAAGTATGAGGTAACATATACCAATCCGAACCAGTCTTCGTCTGCCGATGTTCCCTGGGCTGACAATAAGGGAAATTCCGGAGCCATCCTGGCAAATGGGTTTCATGCACAGCCTTATTATCCTTTAATAGATTCTTTCCCGGATATAGCTTCAAATGAATACACATTAAGCGGAACGAGGGTAGCTGATGAAGTGGACAGGACAAACCCGTCCTGTGTTAATTCGTACCGGAAAGCTTTTGGCTATGTGGATAATCAATTGCGGGGCAGTGCACCATATACTGTGCCCGATAATCCTTATACCCCTGAGAAAGAAAATTCAGGTGGGGATGCCTTCGATATCAGCTGGGCTGTGGATGAAGATGGAAACTATGTTGATTTGGATAAGATTGATTTTGTAAAAGTTCATAATGCAGTTTTAGCTGATGCGGGCTGGCTTGGTGAAGTATCAACCGAAATAACCGGGGCCGTGGATGTTGCCCCCAACCATTCAATCACCGGTATTTCTGAAATTATTGTTTTAAAAGAATTGCCCGATACGATTGTTGGTAACAGATACCAGATTGAAGCTTTTGCTTTTGATTATGGCCGGTGGGATAAAGAGGCTAAAATCAAATGGGATATTAATCTTGCAGATGCAAATATCAATGCAGAAAACCTGTTGTCATTCTCATCATCAGGAAGATTGACGGTAATTGCTTCCTTAGAAGGTAATCCGTCAATTATTGCTACCGACTCTGCCGTATTAATTTATCAGAATAATCCAACATCAGTTTCACAAAACAACTTTGCAGCATTAAAACTATATCCCAATCCGGCATCGGAAAACATTTATATTGAAGTAACAAACGATGCTGATGTTGAGATATATGAAATTACCGGTATTAAAGTAATGACAATATTAAATTATCAGGCAAATCAACCTGTTTCAATAGCTCATTTAGCCAATGGTATTTATATAATTAAGATTTCGGAACAAAATGAGTGCATAACCCTGCGATTTGTGAAAGATTAATATGACAAAAAAGTTTACGATACTATTTTTTTTGATGCTTATTGCCAGGGTTTCCTTTGCGCAGGGGATCAAAGATACGGTAATACATATTGAAAGCGTTACAGTTACATCCGACCGTATATTTAAAAAAGAAGAAGCCGGCATGAAAGAGACCAAGGTTGATTCATTGGTGCTCATAGAAAAGATTAACCTTTCCTTATCTGATGTGCTGGCCGAAAATACAACAGTTTACATTAAAGATTATGGCCGGGGTGCATTGGCTACTGCTTCGTTCCGCGGTACAGCGCCCACCCATGCCCAGGTATCGTGGAACGGAATAAATATAAATTCACCTATGCTCGGAATGGTTGACTTTTCACTGATCCCGGTCTACATTGTAGATGAACTTAGTCTTCAGCACGGGGCAGCCTCGGTGAGCGAAAGCAGCGGCGGGCTTGGCGGACATATCAGTATTAACAACACGGTGGATTGGAATAACCGGTTAAGTGGCCGCTATTACCAGGGAATTGGAAGTTTTTCTACTTATGATGAATATGGGCAGGTAAATATCGGAAACAAAAATGTACAATCGAAAACACGGGCTTACCATAATTACTCTAAGAATGAATACGAGTTTAGCAATAGTTCTATATTGAATGATGATATTTATAATACCGGTCATCGCCCGAGACAACAAACTGAAAATGCTGATTATAAGAAATACGGGTTTTCCCAGGAATTTTATCTTAAAGCATCAGACAGGATAATATCTTCGGCAAAAGTCTGGTTCCAGGATGCACACCGTTCCATTCCGCTTGTTACAAGTTATCAGGGAAGTGATAAAAAAACCACCAAAAGGGAGAACAGGCAGGATGATATAACTCTAAAAGCTGTGCTGGATGGCGCGTATTACGGAAACAAGATAACCGGAAAATTTAAGTCGGGTATTGATTATCAAAGGCTTGACTATATAATGAAGATTAAAGTTGGCGGTTATGATTGGCAAAAACCGGTAAACTCAGGCAGTGATATGAAAAGCTGGTATAACAACCTGCAATTGAAATACCAATTATCAGAGAAGTGGGATGTTGATATGCGGCTTAACGGTAACTACTTTCAGATAAGCACAATTGACAGCGCCAACCATACCGGTTATGATGAAAACCGTAGCGAATATTCGGTTTTTGGACGCACTTCATATGAATTGCTTAAAAAGGTAAATCTCCAAGCAAGCCTGAGAAAGGATTTTATCCCGAACGCCACCACCCCCTTAATTTATGTTGTAGGCATAAGTTACAAGCCTTTATTATATTATGACCTGGTTGCCAAAGCATCTTTTTCAAGAAACTTTCATAATCCCACGTTAAACGACTTATTCTGGCAGCCAGGCGGAAACCCCGATTTAAAGCCAGAAAAAGGCCATACGCTCGAGGGAGGGTTGCACTACATCGGACAATCGAAAAAAATAAGCTTTGAAACCCAGTTAACAGGGTATTATTCTGATATTAACGATTGGATACTTTGGCTTCCTAGTACTAAAGGATACTGGGAAGCTATAAACGTAAAAAGGGTAAAATCGTACGGGCTCGAAACCAACCTGAAAGGCTCATATAATTTAAATCATTTGAAACTGGTGCTTTTTGGTAATTATGCCCTGACAAAAACATTGAATTTTGGCGACCCCTTAACCAGTGCAGATGAGTCAACAGGCATGCAACTCCCATTTATACCTGTTCATTCCGGAAACATATTGTTTTCTTTCGGCTACAAAGGTTTTTTTAGCAAGTTCCAGTACAACTTTTATGGCATAAGGTATTTACTCAGCAGCAATAAAACAAGCCTGGCAGATGATTCACATTTCTTTGGTGTTGAAAGCCCAAATGTTCCTTTCTACCGTTTATACCCCTATCATTTTAAACATTTGACTCTTGGGAAAGAATTTAAATTTAAAACATTTAACTTTGAAACCGAGGTGAAAATCCATAACCTCTTTAACGAGGAATACCGAAGTGTGCTGGGTAGGCCAATGCCAAAACGGTATTACACATTAATCATTAAAATTAGTTTCTGAAGATGCGCATATTGCTGAATATCATTATTGTATTTACCGCTATTTGTTTTTCATCTTGCATGGATGATGAAGAATGGGTAGGCCTGAACCAGCCATTAAATGTAAATATTAAAAGTTCGGGACTTTTCATAATCAACGAAGGTAATTTTATGTACGACAATGCCTCTTTGTCGTTTTACCATACCGATTCAATGAAAGTGCTGAACAATGTGTTTTTTCGTACCAATGGAGTTGTTTTAGGCGATGTGGCACAATCAATGGTAATAAGGGATTCGTTGGGTTATGTGGTTATTAATAATAGCGGGAAAATTTTTGTAATAAATATCAATACCTTTGAATACGCAGGGGTAATTGAAGGTCTTACTTCGCCAAGGTATATTCACTTTGTAAACAGCACGAAAGCATATGTAACCGATTTGTATGCAAAGGCTATAACTATAGTGAATCCTGTCACCTTTGAAATAACCGGTTACATTGATGTAGACAATCATGAAACGAAATTTTACCAGCACCCTACCGAGCAAATGGTACAGTATGGCAAATATGTATTTACCAATTGCTGGAGCTATGATAATAAAATACTTGTTATTGACAGCGAAACCGATAAGGTTACCGATTCTATTGAGGTGCTTAAACAACCTACTTCATTAGTGATTGATAAATTCGATAAAATTTGGACTATAACCGATGGGGGGTATTATGGTAGCCCTTATGGCCAGGAAGCCCCGGGATTGATTCGTATAGACGCAGAAACCCGGAAAATAGAAAAAATATTTCGTTTTGAGCTTGGCGAATGGCCATCGGAAGTTAAACTGAATGGAACAGGTGATACAATTTATTACATTAACCGGCATATTTATCGGCATGCCGTATATTCAAACAATGAACCGGAGTTGTTTATAGAAAGCCCGTATACAGGAACATACTCGGGAGGGTACTATGGACTTGATATTGACCCGTACACCTCTGAAATTTATGTGGCCGATGCAATTGATTACGTGCAACAAGGCGTGATTTATCGCTATAAATCCGATGGAACCCTGGTGGACCATTTTAAAGTAGGAATAATACCCGGTTCATTTTGTTTTAAATCAAAGAATTAATTCTATAATACTACTATATGAAAGGTTATATTCAAATTTATACCGGTAACGGCAAAGGCAAGACAACCGCGGCTATCGGGCTTTCTGTCCGTGCTGCCGGGGCCGGGAAAAAAGTTTTCTTTGCCCAATTTGTAAAGGGACAGATTTATTCAGAAATTAAAATAATTCAGCAGTATATACCGAATATTACTGTAAAGCAATATGGTTTAGATTGTTTTATCTATAATAAACCAAAACAGGAAGATATTGACGCCGCCCGTAAAGGCTTTCAGGAAGTTACTGAAATAATTTTATCCGGGAGTTATGATATGATCGTCTTAGATGAAGCCAATATTGCTATTTACTATAATCTGATATGTGTTGAGGAGCTTATTGACCTGCTTAAAAGAAAACCCGAACAAACAGAGATAATTGTAACAGGGAGGTATGCTCCCGTCAAACTGATTGAGTTTTCAGATTTGGTAACTGAAATGAATGAAGTAAAGCATTACTTCAATAAAGGAATTGAAGCCAGGGAAGGAATTGAATTTTGATCTACAGAAAATGGAACATAATTTGTCAGATATGATGTGCCTTGACATAAAATTATCAAGCCTCTCAAAACAAGATTATCAAAAAATAAGTAAGTACCTTAAACCTGCAAAAATTACTTTAACCCCTCTTCTGTGTTGGGAATACTTTTTCGCTGAGTATCAAAAAATGCTGAAAAGGGGGTCAATGATTTCAGAATTGCGCGATCTTAAGAAATTTTCCAAAAAATTCAGATGGAATTTTGACCTTGATAATACATTGAATACCTATTCATACCAGGCACTCGTGCTAACAGATAATAATCAAAAAATCATATGGGTAAACGATGGGTTTGTCGAAATGACAGGCTATAATAAATCATTTGCCATGAATCAAAGCTCCTCTTTCCTTCAGGGTAAAGAAACTTCACCGGGTTCAATCATACGTATCAGGAAGAAGATTATGCTGAATGCCCCTTTTAAAGATGAGATAATCAATTACCGGAAAAACGGATCAATATATAGGTGCGAACTTCAGATTTTTCCAGTTTTCGGTGATCGTTCGTTACATTTTTTAGCCCTTGAAAGAGAGATTGCATAGGTATTTATTTTAAAATAATATGATAGATGAGAATCGGTGGTTTTGAAAAACAGAGTTTTATTGATTGGGAGGGAAAAGTTACCGCGGTGGTTTTTACAAAGGGATGTAATTTTCGTTGTCCTTTTTGTCATAATCCCGAACTTGTATATCCTGAGCTGATAAGGAAATCGGAGGACATACCTGAACAGGATATCTTTGGTTATCTTTTGTCGCGGCAAAACTGGCTCGACGGTGTTGTAATAACCGGCGGTGAACCTGCATTGCAGAAAGATTTAAAAAATTTTACTATCAAAATTAAAGCAATGGGTTTTGCTGTTAAATTAGATACAAACGGTTCGTTCCCAATGGTGCTGAAAGACCTTATTGACAGCCGGTTGATTGATTTTGTTGCAATGGACATTAAAACTGTGCTGGAACCAGATAAATACCAGGAAATCTGTGCCATTGAAGACCATGATTTATTAAAGAAAATTGAAGAATCAATCGGTATACTTAAAGAATCCGGTATTGATTATCAGTTAAGGACAACAGTTGTTCCGCGTTTCCATACCAAAAATATAACCGACCATCTTGTGGAATATTTTTCCTATTGCAATTACCGGTTGCAGGAATTCAGGGAGACAAAAATTGTTGAGGCATGATTTTTTTCATCATACAAAACAAAATAAGCCGCTATGCTTTACCTTTTTAAAAGTTGTTCTTGACATAGGTCTTTTAGCTTCATTGTAGTTTAATGCAATATAATTTTCAATAGTTTCTGTGAACAATATAATGTCGCCATTAATGTATCAGAAACTCATAATTCCGTAATGTGTAGGGCGTATTGAACCAATTTTTTGGGATTTATTGTTATTTCGTTATTTTTATGAATTAATTGGATGAATGATAAAGATTATGATAAACTTTAAAAATTATGAATTGTCCCAGATGTAAAATTCCGCTAAGCCCTTATAACCTGAAAGATTTAAAAATTACTTTGGAATTGGATAGATGTCCTGATTGCGGAGGTATTTGGTTTGATAAAGGGGAGCTGCAAAAACTTGATAAGATTATTGAGCCTGCTTTTTTTGAGTTTCGAAGAACTCCGGGTAAAGCGCAACAAATGGAGGCATTATATTGTCCTTCCTGCACACATCACCCGAAATTGGAAAAAGCAGAACACCCAAGGGACAAAAAGGTGATCATTGATTATTGCAGTACCTGTAAAGGAATCTGGCTTGATAAGGGAGAACTTGAAGCAATACAGAAAGAAAACTGGCTGATTACCATTGGTAAGATTTTTAAATGGTTGACAGGGGATGAAAGCACCCAATCTTAAGTGTTTTTTTCCAATCGTTAAGACTTTTATAATCATTATTCAACAATATCCGGGAACAACTGTCGGTTTATCATTACCGCATTCTTAAAGCCCTTCAGGTACAGACGAAAAGTATTTTTAAATTTACACCCTTAACTTTTTACTCATGAAGTATGACAAAGTAGTATTACAACAGTGGATGGTGCTTAAACCTTACGCCAAACAGGTTCCGACCGATTTCTTTTACCTGAATTTAAGCAACAAGGTGAAGCAAGCCATTACTTACAGCGGTCAGTTGCTTGTCTTCAAAAAATTTATTGATAATGAAGGGATTAACAAATTGTCATGTTTCCTCACCTCTTACCTCGAAGACCTTATTTCAGGGTGCGGTATCTGGAACACTTTTGTAAGGCTCCATAACCAGCTATACCAAAAGCCAGTGCCTTTTTACGATACTGAAGATTATTTCGAGGATGAAATTAACCCGCAGGATATCTTTTTCTTAATATGGTACTATTTAAATACTGTTCAGAAGGACAAGTTTATTTCACCCTTCAACGATTTTATTTTCATAACGGCATATGAGGTTTATGATGTTTTTGATTCTATATGGGACGATGCCCCTCAAAACCCCGTTTTAAAGGATTATTACTCCTTTAAAGAGGATAATACAGACTTCTACAAAGCCCGCAATTTTATTGACAATATTCTGTTCAAAACATATTTGTTCTATCCCGATACCGGGCTCGATATTATAGATGAAGAACTAAGAATTATTGAAGAAAAGGGAGATGAGGAATACCTGCAAACTATGTTAAGCGATAACAGGGACCGTATCATTCACAAAGTGCATACAAGGTTATTGAACCTAACCGGCAAAGAATGGGCTGTGGAATTGCTCGGTGAGGACCATCCTTTGTCCAGGGATTACCTGGATATGTCACCAAAAATCGCTGGCTATTTTCTTTACAAAGGACAGGATGAGATAAACATTTTTATTGAACACATTGCTTCGGGCAGAGAATTTAACCTTACAAAAAAATCTTTCGAGCAATCAGGATTATTAAAAGAGATTGATACCATTATGTACATGGGCATTGTAAGGTGGCGCGGCGAGTGGTGGTTTTCAGGGGTGTTTTTTCAGGTAGACTATAATCCAGATTTAGTCCTCGATGAAAAAAAATCTGTCGAAAGTCTTAAGGCAGTGGATTTTCTATCCCACCAGGAACAAAATGTGGATGATTTAATACAGAAACAGCATAAGGCATTCCTTGATTTTAACAATGGCCATCCTATCGCTTTCGTTGAGTCCGATAAAATTGATGATTTTATAAAAGGTTATATTGATTATTTCAACGCGTCGCTTAAATTATCGAAGAAACAAAAGGAAAAAGCGCTGCAGCATTCTAAAAAACATTCATCTGATGAGGATGAAATTGGTGGGAATGATTTTTCTGATATTTCTGAAAGCGGATTGGTCTTTTTCAACCCCCAAAGCGGGGTGGAAATAGCCCTGTCAGTCAACAGCGCGTTTCCCCTGCCCAATAACCCGTTTTTTAATGTTGCTGAAAGTGAAGAACATATCATGATGCTGCTTATGAACGATGATATATCAAAAGACCTGGTGATGTACTGTATAGAAAACTGTAAATCGGAATTGCCGTTTTTTAAAGAAGGCGAAGGCAGAAAGTATTTTTCAGACATTGACTTTTTACTCCGGTTCTGGAAAAAGTACAGTTACTTTTCAAAGCCGTCAATTTCGTTTACAACTACTTCGTAATGGGACCGGGTGATCACAGCATATGTGTTTTATTATGGCAAACAGGAGGTAAAACCATAAATTCTTGAAGAAAATATAACGGGCAAAGTGGCCCTGAATTCAGAGAAATCAACTGCCTGTTTCATGATACAGGTATGCCGGTAAACCACATCCGCGATGATGTTATGAAACGGTTATTCATCCTGCATCAATAAAGCATTTTCTTTAATTCATCG
>JAFGPL010000315.1 GCA_016936215.1 Bacteroidales bacterium | reverse complement strand
TTATAGAACAGGCAATTGTATATTTATTTCACAGTGCCGTAGGCACGAAATATAAACATTATTAAATTTAATCGGACAATAGTGAAATAAAATAATGAAATGAGAAAAGAATTAAAGCAGCATATTGAAAACTTTGAATTTGATATTACTTCTGAAAAGTTTGAAAAAATCTTAATAGATCAAGATGACCTGAAAAAAGAACTTAAGGGCATTACGGATCAATGGGAAAGGTTTAAACGGGGGATTTCTATCGGGGTTTATACATTAGATCAGGTAAAATCAAGCATGAAAAGGGATTTCTTAAACCTGTTTGATAAGGTTGATTTTGATAACATAAGAACATACATTCCAGTTCAACGAAACGAAAAACCAAATATATCAAGTACTTATACGACTAAGGATAATATTAGGGAGAACAGTGAATTTGTTTTTGTAGGCTTTTGGAAAAGGGTACTCATAAAAATTGTTGATAGCATGATAGCCTTAGCTTTTTTGCCTTTAATTAACACAATCCTGATTTTTTCTTTAAACAAGAGAACCATTGTTCCAATTATACTCAGTTCATTTTTGTTCATAATTATTCAAATATTTCTGGTTACGAAATATGGCGGTACCATAGGTAAACTATTGCTGAGGGTGCGAATTATTAATTCAAATGGTGAATATCTAAATGTTGAAAAAGCAATATTAAGAGACCTGCCGTATATATTTATTTCAGGTTTATCAATTATTCCCTATTATATGGTACTTAACGGGATTAATGATCAATTGGAAATTAGCTCTTACAAACAGATTGTCTTTTTGCTTTCCATACATGCCTCCTCATTCTATAAATATTATTATCTGATTAACTTATTTGTAATTGTTGACGTACTCACAGTAGCTTTTAATAAGAAGAAAAGGGCAATACATGACTTTATTGCAGGAAGTTTTGTAGTAACGCGCGATTCTCTGCCTGCTAAGGAGAATCAATGATAAAACTTTATTACTTCTCTTCTTAAGTCAACTTTCATTTTAAGCTAAATAAGAATTTCTTTTTCCTTTAAACTTGATTATTCCCGGGTTTCCTGTCTTCTGTCCACGTAAAACTTTTTACGGTCTTTATTTCCGGCATCGTCAATTACAAAAATCTCGTGCCACCCAACAGGCACTGCAGAGGTAATAATATGATTGCCCGAGGTTGTCCCCAGCAGTTTTTCGTTCAGGTACCAGTAAACCTTTAGCGATGGGTTTCTGTTCGCGGCCCTGAAAACAACCTCCTGGTAACGAAGGTTAAAGTCGCGCGGCAGCCATAGAATGGCATTCTCGTATGGGTAAAGTATCTGTAAATCCCTGTTGCCCATGTTGGCAGGGCACCGCGGATTATGAGGCGGTACTTTTTGTACCGGGTATCCTTTCTCATAAAGAAACTGTGCTACATCAGGGGGGAATACCAGGTACGATTTCTTTGTATACCCCGGTTCCCAGCATTGCGAGCATACAGCATATCTGCTTTCACGGTCTAAAAAAAATGCTTCGTGGTACGGACATATCCTCAGCGGTTTCATATCAGCGGGCGCTTCCGCCAGGATCGTGTTCGGGCAGTTTTCCCCGGCCAGGAACCCGGTCTCTGCGCACAATTCAACAGTGGCCAGGTTGTTTTCGGGCTTTTCAAACCACGATAGCTCTGAACGATGCGGAAGGGAGTTAAAAACCTGGAACAGCAGGGGCCCTGCAGAACCTGCTCCCGAGAGGTTTTTGTTACCTTCGCCATCGAAGTTGCCGATCCATACAGCGATGGTCCACTCGGGTGTTGTACCCACAGCCCATGAGTCTTTGTGTCCGTAACTGGTTCCTGTTTTCCAGGCTATGGGGTACTGGTTGCTGTATTGTCGCCAAAAATACTCGGCCCCCGGTCTTTTCAGTTCCTTTAGTATTTCGAGGGTAAGGTAGCATGCGCCTTTACTGATTAAGGGTGCAGAAGAAGCTTTCATTCCATGGGTTTGGTCTTCAATAACCTGTAGCGGCTCAAAAACGCCTCCGCGCGCCAGTCCCCTGTATAATCGGGTAAGGTCCCAGGCGGTTACCTCGGCACCGCCGAGAATCAATGGAAGACCGTAATCGTCGGCATTACGGAAAAGCGTGGTTACCCCTGCGTTTTTTAAAAAAATATAGAACGGGTACACCCCGTAAATATTTAGCAGTCTTACCGCGGGCACATTGAGCGAACGGGCCAGGGCGTCGTGTGCTGTTAGGATACCATCATACGTTTCGGTGGCATTGGCCGGGGAGAAAGCATCAAAACTTGTAGGCACATCTTTAATAAGCGTTTGCGGCAGTATAATACCGTCGTCCATTGCCATGGCATAAAGGAAAGGTTTTAATATAGAACCGGCTGAACGTGGAGCTGTGATACCATCCACCTGTCCCAATGATTTTTCATCGTAAAATTTTTGTGAACCTACGTAGGCTTTTACTTTACCTGTTTCGGTTTCCGCTACCAGCACGCACCCGTTCCTTATCCCGAACTGGGAAAGATATTCCAGGTGCCGTGTGGTAAAACGGGCAATCTTTTCCTGTATCTCTTTATTCAGTGTGGTTTTTATGATTTCTGATGCGGGATATTGCTGTTTTAACCTTCTCGAAAGGTGCGGCGCAAGGTCATCAAACGGGATGACTTTTTCGGGGACTTCCTCCAGCATTGAAAGGGTTAGTGTTTCATTATCAATGATACCAGCCTTGTTAAGTTTTTTCAGCAGGTTGTTTCTTTTTTCGATGAGCCTTTGCCTGTTGGCCGTGGGTGTGATAAGACCAGGGGCATTGGGAAGCACCGCAAGCATCGCAGCCTCACTCCAGGTAACCTGACCGGGGATTTTTCCAAAAAACCGGTGTACGGCAGCTTTGTAACCAATAATATTGCCGCCATAGGGGGCATGGTCAAGGTACAGGCGCAGTATTTCTTCTTTATTGAAATGTACCTCTATTTTAACTGCCATCAGTATTTCTTTCATTTTATTGAAATAGTTCCTGTTTTTGGGTTTTCTGAGCCTTGCCACCTGCATGGTAATGGTGCTGGCGCCGCTGACCACCCTGCCGGAAGTTATATTCTGATAAATGGCGCGAAACAACGAAACAGGGTTTACCCCGGGATGATGATAAAAATAGCGGTCCTCGTATACCAGTACCGCAGTTTTGAGTTTTTCAGGGACAGCCTGTCTGGCATCAGGCGGGAGACACCACTGCTCATCGCGGTTAAGGTAGACTTTAAGGATGTTATCATTTTCGTCGAGGATAACCGTACTGTAGCTATTTTTAAAAAGCGGGGAGGGCAGGGGGAGCAACAGCCATATGAGAAAAATGAAAAGCACTGCCAACAGCCTTTTCAGCCAGGCATGCCGCCCATTGAAAAGTAGTCCGGTACAACGTTTTATACCTTCAAAATATTTCTTTTTCAAAGGTAGAAATATCATTTCTGAAAACATAGTTTTGATCCTTCGAAACAAAACTATAAATAAATGCCAAACCATTGATTCAGGTTAGCAGAAAAACGACATTACAAGATCACTTTTAAATAGTCAACCGAATGAAGTACGAATTAATGTGCTTTTTTATTACCTTAAATCCGCAAGTTAAATGGTAAATAATTGGTAATAAACACCCTTCGACTTCGCTCAGGGTGACTGTCAGGCTGAGCGAAGT
>JAFGPL010000314.1 GCA_016936215.1 Bacteroidales bacterium | reverse complement strand
GGAGGAGCGGCAGTATGGGGAGGAGAAGGCATTAGGCAATAGGCTTTAGGCCCTTAGGAAGGAGAAAAGGGTCGCAGGTTCCGGATTCCGGGTTGCGGGTTGCGGGTTGCGGATTACTCGTGGCTCGCGGCTATACCTGATTGTATACCCATAAAAAGCAAAACCCCCGATTTCTCAGGGGTTTGAAGCTTTTTTCAGCGGTCTGGACGGGACTCGAACCCGCGACCCCGTGCGTGACAGGCACGTATTCTAACCAGGCTGAACTACCAGACCATTTCTAATTTGACTTAAAAGTTCTGCTTCGCTATTGCTTGCATAACTTCATTTTTACTATCAGGCTGAACCTGTCTGACTGGTGTCAGCCAGGCAGGCTACCAGACCATTTAGCTTTTTTTAAAGCGCCACAAAATTAACGCTTATTTTTTTACTTCCAAACTAAATACTAAAAATTATTTCCTTAAATCCGCAAGTTAATTTGTCATTCTGAACGGAGTGAAGAATCTGCGTGTGTTTGGGAGATTTTTTGTTTCCTGCCTGCAGCAGGCAGGCTCTCAGAATGACAAATGAATATACCGGTTCATAGTGCTACAGCATTAAATTGCGGATTTAAGGTATTTATGCAAATTCCTTAATCACTGGCAGCCTGAAAGATACTGCAAGCCCTATTCCACGGCAAATATGCTGAAGTTCACACTACCGTAATGCCTTTGGGTACGAAAAGAAGGATGCTCAGTATAAACATGTTTATCTGAGTGTTCCAGTACAAACCATCCTTTGGGTTTAAGCAGGTTATTCTCCAGCACCAGCCCGGGGAGGGTGTCAATATCCGGGTGTTGGTATGGGGGATCGGCAAAAATAAGGTCGTAGGTTTGTTTGCATTTTTTAACAAACTGAAAAGCATCGCCAAGGTAAGGGTTAATAACAGTGATGTTTAACTCTGCAATGTTTTTCCTGATAAAGTTAAGTGATTTTACATCGCTTTCCACAAGATCAACCCGCGGACAGCCGCGCGAGGCAAATTCGTAGCTGATGCTGCCGGTGCCTGAAAAAAGGTCTAAAACAATGGTATTGTCAAAATCAAAATAGTTATTCAGGAAATTGAAAATGCTTTCTTTGGCAAAATCGGTGGTTGGCCGCGCAGAGAAGCCTTTGTGCACCCTTATATGCCTTCCTTTGTATATACCGCTGACTATACGCAATTGTAAAGGTAAAACAGGTTAAAATACTTATGACGGTTAATCCTTTCAAAAATAACAGTAAAAGCCGGCGATGCGGGTTCATAATACATCATGTTTGGCAGATACTTTGCCAAAGTTTCCTGGTATGCAACCCTGTCGCTTAACTCACCGCAGAGTGTTAGAGGTATGCCCTGCGGGTCAATGCCAAGCTGGTTTACAATGTATAATACATAATAGATCAGATCGGTTTCATTGCGGAACAGAAAGGTATTGTAAAGAACAAGCCTACCTTGTTTCTTAACGGCAATATCAAAAAAACCGTTATTGAGGTTGAGGTGCATGGCATCGGGCTGCGCAAAATCGGTTAGTGAGGCCTTTACAAAAGGTGTTGCCTGATGGAAGTATTTGATACCCCTGAACCTGGTATAGAAAAGGTTGGCAGGGTATGTCGGGATGGCAAAAACATTGCAGGCAGCCGTTTCTTCTATGTTGTTGTAGTGTATCTCGTCCAGTTCGTCAAGCGGGTGGTTGAATTCAAAATAATCCCTCAGGTTGGTTTCATCAAAAAAAACATCCGGTACAAAAGTTGATTTTTGAGTAGCCCATATCATGGCTGAACTTCCGAAAGCCGGTTTAAGCTCTTCATCCGCATCAATAATCTCTTCGAGTTTGTTGGTAAGGCGCTCCACATCTGTTATCGGGTCGAAGCTGTATTTTTTAAAGCCTACATAGTGCCCTGCCCGTGTATCGAGCATACAAAAGCAAACTCCATCCGGGTTAACCTGGATGGAGATATGATAATTTTTTGAATCAGCTATGCTGTAAGACTTGTCTAAAAGGCAGATATCAGCCATAATATGGCCTATTTTTCCCAGTTCCCGGCGTTATTTGTTGCTTCGGTAAGCGAACCTACCTTTATGCCCGGAAATTTGGTTATTTTTTCTCTTTCGTAAATATAATTAATTATCAGTTGTTCATCTAACCCTTTCAGCAGCGTATCATACAAGGCATATACCTCGAAAACTTTCACCGCCACTTTTGACCCTGTCATGACTTCTCCCGCACCCATCACAAACTCACTGTTATCGGTAAAGGGGATATACCTTAGCCTGTCAACCGGGTATTCTTTGCCAAATAATGAATCAAGTACACTTTTTTTTGTAACAGAAATTTTAACCAATCCCCTCTTGATGCCCTCTTTTTCTGAAAAGTTATCAGGATCCCACCCAGGCATGTAATCTTTCCTGGTAATAGGGAAAGAATCATACTTAACAAAATGAATGAGTGTGTCGAAGCTGCCGGTATACTTTCCGTTGATGTCTTTATACGCAACCTGCGCCTCCCTGATATCAATCAGCCTGGCAACAGTGGCATCTTCCCTCACTTTTACTTCACGGTTGAAACGAATTGGCTTTTGAATACTTTCCCAAACATAGTAACCCAAAACAACGATGGCTATGAGCAGAATTATCTGTATTACTTTTTTCATTTTAAATATCTTTGATTTAAGTTTGGTTGCGAATTTAAAAAAAAAATATGATTAAATTTCTTAGCATCACAAATATTCCCATGAAATGATAAAAAATCTTCTTGCTGAAAAGTTGATCCAAAACCTGGGCCATCCGCCTACCCGTTCTCAGGACATACTTATAGGCATGCTTTCTGAATTTATGACAAGGCCTGATAACCAATGTGTTTTCATTATAAAAGGATATGCCGGTACAGGAAAGACTTCAGCCATTAGTGCACTTGTGAAAACGCTTGAAGAATTCGGCATAAAATCGGTATTACTTGCCCCTACAGGCCGTGCCGCCAAAGTTTTCAGCCATTTTTCGGGTAAACCGGCTTATACCATCCATAAAAAAATTTATCGTCAGAAATCATCAAAAGACGGGTTTGGCAGGTTTATGCTCGAAAAAAACCTGCATACCAACACTGTTTTTATTGTAGACGAGGCATCTATGATCTCCAACCAGCCTTCAGAGGGCTCATTTTTCGGATCGGGAAGATTGCTGGATGATTTGATGGAATATGTTTATAACAATAAAGGTTGCAAGCTGATTATAACAGGGGACACCGCACAATTACCCCCCGTAAACTCCCCGGGAAACCCCGCGCTTGATAAAAGATACTACTCCGGTTACCTTGTAAGCACCGATGAATGCGAGCTTACAGAAGTGGTAAGGCAGCAGCAGCAATCGGGAATACTCGAGAATGCAACCCGGTTGCGTACTTTAATTAACACAGGGACCGTAACCCCTCCAAAATTCAACCTTGCCGGCTATAAAGACATCTGCAGTATTCAGGGCAATGAACTAACCGAACAACTTGAGAAATCGTATGAAGAAGCAGGAACAGAACAGACTATTATCATTAACCGTTCGAACAAAAGATCGAACATGTACAATGCCGGGGTAAGGGCAAAAATTCTGTACCGCGAGTCTGAGCTATCACCGGGCGACATGCTGATGGCCGTAAAAAACAATTACTACTGGATTAAAGAAAACGAAAACCTTAGTTATATTGCAAACGGCGATATGCTCGAAATTACCAGGATTAAAAAGTATGAAGAAAATTACGGTTTCAGGTTTGCAGATGTCAGTGCACGATTGACTGATTATGATATTGAAATAGAGTGTAAAATAATGCTTGACACGCTCAATACAGAGACTGCATCGCTCTCTGCCGAACAGAACAAGGAACTTTTTTACAGGATTTACGAAGACTATGCTGAAATAAAGCCTAAGCAAAAAGGGTATAACCTTGTTAAGGAGAACCCCTTTTTCAATGCGTTACAGGTAAAATTTGCCTATGCCGTTACATGTCACAAAGCACAGGGTGGCCAATGGAAACATGTATTTATTGATCAGGGATATGTAAGCGACAATATGATAAGTGCCGACTACCTCAAGTGGCTTTACACCGCCCTTACACGTTCAACACAAAAAGTGTTCCTGGTTAACTTTCCGGAAAAATATTTTAACTGAGAATTGCAAATGGATACCAAATCTGTTGAATGTTTCGGTTTAATTTGATTAATTTTGGTAATCAACCATATTCATCTGACAGAATTTTTATTTCCCATATTAATATCAATTTAATTCTATGCCTGAAAAAGATTTTTGGGACGAGGTCTGGAGGCCGGTTAATTTTAAAGGACTAAACGAAAAGGAGAAATATGAAATTTCCAATTACGGAAGGATAAGGCTTTTTAAGGATGAGACCAATGGATGGCGGTTAATGAAAACAGCGAATGTTAACGGTTACCAGTATTACTCCTTCAAATCTGATATCAACTGGAAGGTACGCAGGACCAAATGTGTTCATGTGCTGGTGGCAGAACTATTTTGCAATAAACCTTCTGACAAACACAGCAGTGTTATTCATCTTGATTTTAATAAATCGAACAACTATTTCAGAAACCTGAAGTGGGCAACCACCCAGGAGGTGAACGAACACAGCCGTAAAAGCCCGATGTACAAACAGGCGCTTATAAGAAGAAAAGGTAAGGCGACCAATGCAAAACTTACAGAAACTGAAGTCATCAGGTTAAAGAAAAAACTTAAAAGGGGTAAGAACCCTTTATATAAAATTGCCAAAGAATTCGGTATCACCCATACACAGCTCAACAGGATAAGACGCGGGGAAAACTGGGGCCATGTAAAGGTAGATTGAGCAATGGCTTAAGGTTAACGAATACTTGCACAGCATTCGGTTTAAAATAATACCTTAAATCCGCAAGTTAAATGGTAAATAATTGGTAATAAACACCCTTCGACTTCGCTCAGGGTGACTGTCAGGCTGAGCGAAGT
>JAFGPL010000313.1 GCA_016936215.1 Bacteroidales bacterium | reverse complement strand
ACGTTACCGAAGTTCTTTCCGACGTTACCGAAGTTCTTTAAGACGTTACCAGGTGACCTTTATGACTAAAAAGCGGGATATAAAACATTGCAGTTTACCGTGAAAACCATTCACAGCTTTGGATTTTAACCCTGTCAGGGTTTGAAACCCTGACAGGGTTCTCTGAACGCCCAAAACCATATAAAGAAGCCCCGGGCCACGAGAAACCCGGAAATTCTTTTCTTCCCCTAAAGCCTTACGCCTTTCTTCCCCAACCCCTAATACCTAACGCCTAAGGCATAAGGCCTATGGCCTTAACCGGTTATTCGTAATAAAAACAGCTATCCTTTTGGCTAAAAACTGTTTTTTGCAATATACCCGGCAATCCAGTCCCCTACTTCCGATGTCTTGTAAGCTTTACCTGTGGCAATGTCTTCGGTAACCACTTGTTCAGCAAGCGATGCATCCACCGCGGCACGAACGGCTTGTGCCTCTTTCATCAAACCTAAAGAATCAAGCATCATGGCGGCTGAAAGAATAGTGGCCAGCGGATTGGCAATATTCTTGCCCGCGGCCTGGGGGTAAGAACCGTGTATCGGTTCAAACACCGAAGTCTGCAAACCAACAGAGGCTGACGGCAACATCCCCAGCGAACCCGTTATCACCGACGATTCGTCAGAGAGTATGTCGCCGAACATATTTTCGGTCACAATTACATCGAACCTCTTCGGCCAGGTGATAATCTGCATGGCAGCATTGTCAACAAACATGTATTCAACCTCTACTTCAGGGTAATCTTTTTCCATATCCTGTATGGTCTCGCGCCAAAGGCGTGAGGTAGCAAGTACATTGGCTTTATCCACTGCAGTAAGTTTTTTCTTCCGCTTCAGGGCATATTCAAAGGCAAGCTTTGTTACCCTCGATATCTCTTCTTTTGAATAGACATTGGTATCGTAAGCTTTTGTCCCGTCTTCTGTACGCCCGCGAAGCTCACCAAAATAAATCCCACCTGTTAGTTCGCGTATCATCACAAAGTCAACCCCCTCGATAAGATGCTTTTTTAGGGGCGATTTATCAAGCAGTGAAGGGAACGTGGTAACCGGCCTGATATTTGCATAAAGGCCCAGTTTTTTACGCATGGCAAGCAGTCCCTGTTCCGGGCGTACCCCTGCCTTCGGGTTGTTATCGTATTTCGGGTCGCCAATGGCACCAAACAATATCGCGTCGGAAGATTTGCACAAATGATAAGTTTCATCCGGAAACGGGTTGCCGGTTTCTTCAATGGCAATGGCGCCCACCAGTGCCTCGCTGAATTCAAAATTGTGTGAGAATTTTGATTCAACGGCTTTCAGCACTTTCACTGCTTCCCTTATTATTTCCGGCCCTATACCGTCGCCCGGTAAGACTGCTATCCTGGTTTTCATTCCTTTATGTTAAATGCCTTTAGCCACCAGGTCTCCTACCTCTGTGGTCGAATAACCCATCTGACCTGCTGCCAGGCTTTTCAGCTTGGTTGATGTTACATTGATGATGGAGGCTTCAACAGCTTTGGCTGCTGCCTCTTCGCCAAGGTGTTCGAGCATCATTCCGCCGCATGCAATAGCCGCCAGGGGATTAATAACATTTTTACCCGTATATTTAGGTGCCGAACCACCAATAGGTTCAAACATCGAGACCCCTTTAGGGTTGATATTGCCACCGGCAGCAATTCCCATACCTCCCTGCGTGATCGCGCCCAGGTCGGTGATAATGTCGCCGAACATGTTGGCTGTTACAATCACGTCAAACCACTCGGGGTTTTTAACCATCCACATACAGGTGGCATCCACGTGGTAATATTCACGTTTGATATCGGGATAATCTTTGTCGCCTATTTCGTGAAAAGCCCTTTCCCACAGGTCGAACACGTAGGTCAGCACATTGGTTTTACCGCACAGGGCAAGGGTTTTCTTTTTATTGCGTTTGCGGGTATAGTCGAAAGCATAGCGCAGGCAACGTTCAACCTGCATACGGCTGTAAACCATATTTTGAATGGCCACTTCGTCGGGTGTTCCTTTCATCATTGTACCTCCCATACCAGTGTAAACATCGCCGGAGTTTTCACGCACAACTACATAGTCAATGTGCTCGGGTCCTTTGTCTTTAAGTGGTGTGGGGACACCAGGATAAAGTTTTACCGGCCTGAGGTTAATGTACTGATCAAGGTCGAAACGCAGTTTCAGCAGGATACCTTTTTCAAGGATGCCGGGTTTAACATCGGGATGCCCGATAGCGCCCAGGAAAATGGCATGATGCTTTTTCAGCTCTTCAGCGGCATTTTCTGGCAATACTTCGCCTGTGCGCAGGTAGCGGTCACCACCAAAATCATAAGTTTGAAAATTTAGCGAAAAACCATATTTGGCAGCGGCTGCCTTTAAAACTTTTACACCTTCGTTAACTACTTCGGGTCCCGTTCCGTCACCGGGAAGAACTGCAATGTTATAAGACTTGTTGGCCATAGAATTTTATGTTTAAGGTTGAAAAATCGAGCGCAATGATAATTAATAATTTATAAATAGACAACTTTTAGAATTTTCAGGTACTTCATCAATATATATATTTTTATTTTATACCACCGAATGCGGCGAATATCATATTTTTATGAAGTATTTCGGTGTTGCTGAAACCAACAGTTTTCATTAAATCAAGTTGAAATCCTACAGACTTTGGGGTGTCTTCCACTTCCATCTGTTCGTATACCCAGTTTTCAATTTCTTTTCCCAGGTTTTGCCCCAGGTAGTTTCCGTATTTTTTCCATAATACCTCATGTACCCGGCTATTATCGTGTGTTATAAGGTCTGAAACCCAGAACGAACCTCCCGGCTTAAGCGAGCGATAGATATTTGAAAACACGGCATGCCACTCTTCATCAGTTCTCAGATGATGAAGCGATGTGCCTGCCACCACCATATCGAATGATCCTTCATTGAATCGCAGGTTCCTGATATCTTCCCTTATGGCAATAATCTTTCCTGTTATCACCTTATGCAGACGTTCTTCAGCCCTTTCAAGCATTTTCTCGCTAAGATCAACCAGGGTAATATTCAGTGAATTCATTGCGGTTGCAATTCTTATTGAATAATTACCAGCGCCACAGCCTATGTCTAAAAGGTCTTTTGCATGAGGATGAAGGTTCGAAACCACACCTGCGATAATACTGGCAATTAGTACCGAATCTACCGCTGTTTTTTGTCCTGATTCGAGGTCTGAATAGCTCTCAACGAGCATATTGAACTTTTGCCTTATATCTTCAACGGTAGATTTGTTTAAGTAATTGGAATTCATTAAAATGGTTTTAGTATTACAGCATAGGGCTTTTGATAACCTCAATAATAGCTTATAGTTTTTTACAACCTGTCTTAAATAACCCGGATTAGGAAAATACAATATGCATGATCAATACTGTTCAATGATATTCAACATTTTCATCGTAGCCTTAATGGCGGCAACTGTCTGGTCGGGGTCAAGTCCCCGGGTTTTAAGTTCCCGCCCTTTCTTTATATCGTCCCAGGTGATTACTGCCGATACCAATGCATCTGTCTTTCCTCCCGGGGGGATGGTCACTACATAGTCCACCAGCCGGGGAACTTCTTTTTTCAGCGTTTTATATATTTTTCTCAAAGCCTTCATAAAAGCATCGTATTGTCCGTCGCCCGATGAAGTTTCTTCATATATCCTGTTTTCAATTTCGATCTGCAGGGTGGCAACAGATTTCAGGCCATTGGCGGAGGAGAGAAAAAAATTTACAATTTTAATTTTATTATCAACCATATCGCTGTTGAGCACATCAGACACAATATAGGGAAGGTCTTCGGTGGTAATGGTTTCTTTCCTGTCGCCCAGCTCAATCACTTTCTCTGTTACACGTTGTATCTCTTCTTTACTGAGTTCAATACCAAGCTCCTGGAGGTTTTTCAGGATATTGGCCTTGCCGGCGGTTTTACCCAGGGCATATTTACGTACCCTGCCGAAACGTTCAGGCAACAGGTCGTTAAAATAGAGGTTGTCTTTGTTGTCGCCATCGGCGTGCACGCCGCAGGTTTGCGTAAAAACGTTGTCACCAATTACAGGCCTGTTGGCAGGAATTCTTATGCCCGAAAAGGTTTCTACCAGCTTGCTCATCATGTAAAGTTTCTTTTCATTTACCGAGACTTTCAGGTGAAGATGATCGAGGATAACGCCAATTACGCTTGAAAGCGGTACGTTGCCGGCGCGTTCACCCAAACCGTTTACAGTAGTGTGAAGTCCCCTCACACCGGCTTTTAGGGCCGCAAAAATGTTACCCGCTGCCAGGTCGTAGTCGTTGTGGGCATGAAAGTCGAAATGTTTGCCGGGATACCTGTCAACAATTTCCTTACAAAAACTAAATGTTTCGTCGGGGTTTAAGATACCAAGTGTATCAGGCAGCATAAACCTTTTTACCGGCTGGTTTATAAGGTTATCAATCATGAAGAAAACATAGTCCTTAGAACTTCTCATACCGTTTGACCAATCTTCGAGGTAAAGGTTTACATCTATCTGGTTTTTGGTTGCATAATCAATAGAAAACAAAATATCCTTAAGATGTTGTTCGGGGGTTTTGCGCAACTGGCTTTCCACATGCCTGCGCGATCCTTTTGTAAGCAGGTTAACGACTCTTACCCCGGCCGAATTAATCCAGTCGAGCGAGGCTGTTCCATCAATAAAGGCAAGCACCTCTATTTTCCCGAGGTAATTGTTTTCCGATGCCCATTTTACAATTTTTTTGGCGCCTTCAAATTCACCTTCCGAAACTTTGGCAGAAGCTATCTCTATTCTGTCAACCTTAACCTCTTCAAGCAGGAACTTTGCAATACTCAGTTTCTCGTTCGCGGTAAACGAAACACCCGAAGTCTGTTCGCCATCCCTGAGCGTGGTATCCATAATCTCTACATAGCTTTTCATTGCCAGATATTTTAAATTGAAATTTTGAAATTGAAAAATTACAGCCTGCCTGTTCAGCTTTCAGGAGCCTTTTATCGTGCAGGCTGCATAAGTTTACCCGATGTGTTTTTGCTAAAAAGCCATCCTGTTGTTTTCAAAAACCTCTATTTTGTCCCTGAGGCTCAAAAGATAGTCAATATCATCGTAACCATTAATCAGGCAGGTCTTCTTATACCGGTTTATCTCAAACTTTTCTGATTCTCCGGTTGAAAGCAGGGTGATAAGCTGATTTTCAAGGTCAACTTTTACTTTTACTGAAGGGTTTTCGTCAATGGCTTTGAAAAGCTTTGACAGGAAATTTTCCGATACCTGAACAGGCAAAAGACCAACATTCAAGGCATTATTTTTAAAAATATCGGCAAAAAAGCTTGAAACCACTACTTTAAAACCGTAGTCGTAAATAGCCCACGCGGCATGCTCACGGCTTGAACCGCTTCCGAAATTTTTACCGGCAACCAGAACAGAACCGCTATAAGTGCTGTTATTTAACACAAAATCGGGCTTTGGCTGGTTGTTCTTATCATATCTCCAGTCTCTGAAAAGATTATCCCCGAAACCTTCGCGGCTGGTTGCTTTTAAGAACCTGGCCGGGATTATCTGGTCTGTATCCACATTGTCCATTGGCAATGGGACACAGGATGATTCTATTGTTACAAATTTATCTATCGGCATAGTTATTACTTAATTAACAAATTATTACTTTTTAATCTTTGCTGAAATTTTACAAAAAATCCCTGGGATCGGTAATTTTTCCTGTAATAGCAGCGGCTGCAGCGGTAATCGGGCTTGCAAGGAATGTTCGTGCACCCGGCCCCTGGCGCCCCTCGAAATTACGATTGGTTGTAGATACCGCGTATTTTCCTTCGGGTATTTTATCATCGTTCATTGCCAGGCACGCTGAGCAACCAGGCTGGCGCATTTTAAAACCGGCATCTTCAAGTACCTTCATGATACCTTCTTCAATGGCCTGTTTTTCAACCTGCTTAGAACCGGGTACAATCCAGGCCGTTATATTGTCTGCCTTTTTCTTTCCTTTAATAAACCTGGCAAATTCACGCAAATCCTCAATACGTCCGTTGGTGCAGGAGCCCACAAAAACATAGTCAACCTGTTTTCCGAGCATAGCGCTTCCTTCTTCAATACCCATGTAGCTGAGCGATTTGTAGAACGAAGGCTTTTCGTTCTCAGGAAGACTGGTTCCAACAGGCACCTTCCCGGTAATTTTTATCCCCATTCCCGGATTGGTACCGTACGTAATCATGGGTTCGATGTCTGCCGTGTCGTACTTCAGTTCCAGATCGAATACGGCATCATGGTCAGTCTTCAGGGTTTTCCAGTAATTAACTGCTTTGTCCCATGCCTCGCCTTTCGGGGCAAAATCTTTTCCCTTAAGGTATTCAAATGTCACCTCATCGGGAGCAATCAAACCACCCCTTGAGCCGCATTCTATGCTCATATTGCACACAGTCATCCTGCCTTCCATGGTAAGGTTCCTGAAAGCTGAACCGGCATATTCGATAAAATACCCGGTACCACCCGAGGCAGATATTTTAGAGATGATATAAAGGATGATGTCTTTCGCGGTCACCCCCTTTTTTAGCTCACCGTCAATGGTTATGCGCATCTTTTTTGGTTTCGGCTGCATGATACACTGTGTAGCCAGCACCATTTCAACTTCGCTGGTGCCAATTCCAAAGGCAACACTGCCAAAGGCGCCATGCGTTGCTGTATGACTATCGCCGCAAACAATGGTCATTCCCGGCTGGGTAAGCCCTGTTTCGGGCCCGATAACATGCACGATGCCCTGGTATGGATGGTTCAATCCGTAAAGCGTAATGCCATGTTTGTTACAGTTTTGAGTAAGCTTATCTACCTGCGAACGCGATAATAAATCTTTAATGGGTAAATGCTGGTCAACAGTTGGTACGTTGTGGTCTGCTGTTGCTACAGTATTCTGGGGCCTGAAGACTTTAAGCCCTCTCTTTTCAAGTCCTCCAAATGCTACCGGACTTGTAACTTCGTGCACAAGATGCCTGTCAATATACAGTACACTGGGACCATTTTCTATCTGTTCAACGACATGACTGTCCCAAACCTTGTCAAATAATGTTTTTCCTGCCAATGTAGTAAGTTTTAAATGTTATACAATTTTATTTATTGCATCAATAAGTGCCTCAACAGATGCGGTAACCACGTCGGTATTACCAGAAAATCCATAATAATAATTTCCTTTGTTTTCAATCTGTATATGCACTTTGCCAATATCATCACTTCCTTTGGTAATAGCCTGTACAAGATATTCTTCAACCCTGAAATGGTGGTGGATAAGCTGCTTAATGGCCCTAAAGGAAGCATCTACCGGGCCGTTACCTGGTGCGGTATGCGAAAATGTTTCACCGTTTATGTTGAGTGTTACAGTTGCCATTGGTATGGTTGATTTACCGCATAATACCTGCAGGTGTTCAAGTTTAATTTTGTTATTCTTCCTGGTGGTAGTATTCCCGATGAGTATTTCAAGGTCTTCATCCCGAATGTCTTTTTTCTTGTCTGCCAGTTCAAGGAACCTCTTATAAACCTCATCGAGCTGCTCTTTGTTCAGATTGTATCCCAATAAAGAAAGCCTGTGTTTAAGCGCAGCCCTTCCGCTTCTTGCTGTAAGCGCAATAGAAGATTCGCTGATGCCAACTTCGAGCGGATCAATAATTTCGTAGTTTTCACGGTGTTTAAGTACCCCGTCCTGGTGAATTCCCGATGAATGGGCAAAAGCATTCCTGCCCACGATGGCTTTGTTAGGCTGAACAGGCATATTCATAAGGCTTGAAACGAGCCTGCTGGTTTTGAAAATATTCTTCGTCTGTATACCTGTGACAATATTCAGGTTTTTCCGGCTCTTCATGGTCATTACCACCTCTTCGAGCGAAGTGTTGCCTGCCCTTTCCCCAATACCATTGATGGTAACTTCAACCTGGCGGGCGCCGTTTATTACCCCCGAAACAGTATTTGCAGTTGCCATGCCCAGGTCGTTATGGCAATGTGTTGAAATAATTGCGTTATCTATGCCCTTCACGTTTTCTTTCAGGTACCTGATTTTTGCCCCGTATTCTTCCGGAAGGCAATAGCCCGTGGTGTCGGGGATATTTACCACTGTAGCCCCTGCTGCAATAACCGCTTCAATAACCCTCGCAAGATACTCATTCTCGGTACGCCCTGCATCTTCGGCATAAAACTCCACATCTTCGACAAAACGCCTGGCATATTTCACGCAGGCAATAGCCCTTTGTAAAATATCGTCCTGGTTTGAATTGAATTTATACCTGATGTGGTATTCGGAAGTACCAATACCAGTATGAATCCTTTTCCTTTTTGCATATTTAAGCGAGTCGGCAGCCACTTCGATATCTTTTTCGACAGCTCTTGTTAATGCGCAGATTATGGGATTTTTAACAGCTTTTGAAATCTCCATGACGGACTGGAAATCGCCCGGGCTTGAAATGGGGAAACCGGCTTCCAGAACATCAACACCGAGTAGTTCAAGCGCTTTTGCCACTTCAATTTTTTCTACTGTGTTTAACTGGCATCCCGGAACCTGTTCACCGTCCCTAAGCGTGGTGTCGAAAATGTACAATCTGTCGCTCATGTTGATTTGTTTTAAGGTTTAATACTTCATTTATTATAAATTAAAAAAGCCATCCTCTTTTTTGAGAATGGCTGTTAATATCAGACTATCGCTTGTACAAAACCATTCTCATTCGGATATTCCAAGAATACCGATAAGAATTAGTCCGAGTATAGCGATAATATTGTTCATTGATTTAAAATAATCTTTGGCAAAGATATTGATAAAAATCATATTTCAAAACAATGAAAAGAATTTTATGAAAATTTTAGTGAAAGCAGGCAGATACAAATGCCTCAACTTTCCTTCTATTCTTCCATTGCAGCCATCAGTTCTTCTGTAACCTCGAGGTTGTGATACACATTCTGTACATCATCCACATCTTCAAAATCTTCAATAATTTTCAGGACTTTCTGTGCAGCTTCAACATCCAGCACTTTGGTATCGTTGGGTATCCGCTGCAGGTTCGCATTTTCTATTTCAACGCCCATTTCATCGAGTTTTTTCTGTACACTGCCAAAATCTTCCATGGCAGTGGTGATCATGAAAACATCGCCTTCAAGCTCACATTCCTCAACCCCTGCATCAATTATTTCAAGCTGGAACTCGTCGGGGTCCCATTTACCTTTTTTCACGGTAAATGTGCCTTTGCGCTCAAAAAGAAAGCTAAGGGAACCATTGGTGCCCAAATTGCCGCCCCGTTTATTAAAAATTGACCTGATGATACTTACGGTACGCTGGTTGTTATCGGTGAGGCATTCAATAAAAATGGCAATGCCTTTGGGACCATACCCCTCGAAGGTAACTTCCTGAATGTTTTCCCCTTCTTTGTCTGCTTTGTTGATAGCGCGTTCTATATTGTCTTTGGGCATATTTACCCCTTTGGCATTCTGAATGGCAAGCCTTAAGCGCGGGTTACCATCCGGTTCTGCCCCTCCTTCTTTCACGGCTATTTGTATCTCTTTCACAATACGTGAAAATATCTTGCTCCTTTTGGCATCGAGTGCACCTTTTTTTCTTTTAATAGTGGACCATTTGCTATGACCTGACATATACTTTTATTATTTATGTTTTAATTTCAAGCGTAGCAAAATTACAAATTTTAGGAAATTGAGAAATATTTCACGAATGAATTTATAAGAATACAACAATCACGAAACTTGTTGAACTTGGTAGAATTTGATAAAAAGACAATCCGCATAACCCCGGGGGACTGGACATTATACAAAACAACAGGGTATGTGCCTGGTTATGTTATGAATATGATTTTTGAACCGTTGCGGGCCCGGGCATGACTATTTCGTGCCTGCCGGCAAATCTCAACTGGTTCTTATTGTTTAATAACCCGAAAATTTCTTCAAGCTCTTCTGAAACATTAAAAAGCCTGAAACGCGTGCAAAAAAGAGTGGCCGCGTTATTTATTGCAATCAACCTGCTGTAGGCATATGAGTCAATAAAGGCAATGCCCTCCATGTTAAGGTAAAGATATTTAACACCTTTACCGATTTCTTTGCGGAGAAATTCTTCAACAATACGAATATTCAACAGGTTCATCCTTTTTACATCGCTAAAGGAAATAACCAGCTTTTCATCATAAAATTGCTTATGTACCATTCTATATCTTTATTCGGTTTCAGGAGGTGAAGCTAATGTGTATTTGTAAGGGAAACCGAATATTGACCAGGAAGTTTTTAACAGGCTGGTGTGAATTATTGACAAACAGAACTATTTGTCTATAAGCTTGAACCCTTTACCGTGAATATTTAAGATCTGAACAGCAGGATCTTCTTTCAGGTATTTTCGCAATTTGGCAATGTAAACATCCATGCTTCTGGCATTAAAATAGTTATCATCAATCCAGATGGTTTTCAACGCAAAATTACGCTCCAGCACCATGTTCTTGTTGTTACATAAGAGTTTCAACAGTTCAGATTCTTTTGTGGTAAGGTTATGTTCGGTATTCTCATAGATTAGCAACTGCTTGTCGGCATTAAAGATATACCTCCCAATTTTATATTCCGACTGCGGAGAGATCATCTCTTTTTTTGCCCGGCGTATAATGGCCTCTATACGAAAAATGAGCTCTTCCATGCTGAAGGGTTTGGTGATATAATCATCTCCACCGGCTTTGAACCCTTCAATTACATCTTCTTTGAGCGACTTGGCTGTAAGGAAAATAATCGGTATCTCAGTATTAGTCATCCGTATTTCCCTTGCCAGTGTATAACCGTCTTTAACAGGCATCATTATATCGAGGATGCAGAGATCGTAATGGTTTTTCACGAAGCTTTTATACGCTTTTTCGCCATTTACAAACCAATCGCAGTCGTAAGACTTGGCTATTAAATACTCCATGAGCAGCGATCCCAGGTTTTCATCGTCTTCGGCTAACAGTACTTTAATTTTTATCATGACTGAATATTATTATTTACCGGCAAATAAATTTTAAAGGTACTACCCTCGTAGGGTTGACTTTCAACATCTATATGCCCTTTGTGTTCGTCAACAATTTTTTTAACATAGCTTAACCCGAGCCCGAACCCTTTAACCGTATGAATATTTCCGGTGGGGATTCGGTAAAATTTTTCAAAAATTTTCTTCAGTTCCTGGCGGTTCATACCAATACCATTATCTTTCACTTCTACAATAAGATGACCATTCTCGTTCCTGGAACTGATTTTAATATCAGGATTTACTTCACAGTATTTTATGGCATTGTCGAGCAGGTTTGAAAAAACATTGGTGATATGCACCTGGTCTGCCTGAATGGTATAATTGGTAGCTGTCAGGGCCGGGGTAATAGCACCCTCCTTGTGTTTGACTTGAATATTGAATGTGTTGATTACGTTCGTAATTATTTCATGGATATCGCACATTTTGAACTTAAGGTCAAGGTTGCCTTTCTCGAAAATAGCCAGTTGGAGCACTTTCTCTACCTGGAAACCAAGTTTTCTGCTTTCTTCGGAAATAATTCCTGATAAGTACCCTACATTTTTTGATTCATTCGGTATCCCCGGATCTGTAAGCATTTGTGAAGCCAGCGATATTGTTGAAATAGGGGTTTTCAGTTCGTGGGTCATATTGCTTACAAAATCGCTTCTTATTTCTGACAATCTCTTCTGCCTGAAAATTATAAAAACAGTTAAGGTAAAACCAATAATCAATATTACAGCAAGCGATATTGAGGCTATAGCCATAAATCCCAATGATTTAACTATTGATTGCTTTTTATCGGGGAAATAAAGCAACAGGTAATTCGACTCGGAATAAAAATCATCCGGGAAAAGCTGTACTTTGTAATATTCAATTTCATCGTTCAGGACAAAATTATGTGATTTAAAAGCAGTCATTGTATTCCATTTGGTAACTGCAAATTCAAAAGGAAGGGTAATACCCCTGTCGGCAAATGTTTTTCTGAGAAATTCCTCAAGCACCTGTTTGCTAATCCGGTTTTCAATTCGCGGACTAAACCTGAACATGTTTTCTATAATGCTGTTGATTAAAGCCTTACGCTTATTCAACAGTTCGGTAGCTTTTGGTTCATACAGGGTTTGATCATCCTCATGGTTTAGTCCTTTATTGTTATCCTCACTACTTTTTTTGTCTTTTCTCTGTGAATTGCGGCGGATGTCTTTTTCATACTGTTCATCGCTGATGGCAATATCGTGCTGAAGTTTAATCATCATATTTTCATTGTACACCGGGGTATCTGCACTATAGGCATTTCCAAGCCTGTAAAGGTTTGAGTCTATATATGCGGGATCAATTCTTGTAATGACCTGTTCGCGGGCCTCCTGCTTCTGAATCGCCAGGGCTATTTCAGAAAGTGTTCTTATTACAAGCTGGTCAAATTGCTGTTCTTTAATCGAAAATGAGTTTTTTATCCAGTAAAACTGGAAAAAGATAAGGCCCGACATCACAAGGCCAATAAAAACAAGCGTTATCCATATCCAGCTTTTTTTCATCTGTTATTATATTCTTTTTGGCATCCGGATTTGTTAACCATCATTATCTAATGGTCTGATTTATACATTTACAAAGATAGCAGCAGATTTTTCATTGATTAATAATTTAACAATCTTTAACATAAGTTGGTTTTTGTTAACTAATTACGGGGGTATCTTTGTTCATGTAATTGATGCAATGAAAATGAGGGTTAGTTTTTCATAGGTTTAGTATAATGGTTTTTTAGTGGTTTTAGGTTAATTAAGTAGGTTAGGGTTAACAAAGGCGGCATAAATTGCCGCCTTTTTTTATATTTTGCATCCTAAAAACCCGTTGTAATACTCTAATAAAGTGGGATTATCGCCTGTACCCTTCTAATGATCAGAAATGCAGTTTTTCAAGCGATTTTGTGCTAAGGTCAGAAATCATAAAAGCAAGGGTTATGATCTCAATCTGTTTCAGGTTTGTTACAATAAGGTCAAACTCATAAGGGGCCATTTCACCCTGGATTAGCAGGAAAAAATCAACATTTTTATACTCCGCAAGTAAAAACCCGTTATCGCACCTGTTTGAAACCAGGTGGTACTTGCACTCATCATCTTCATTGGTAAATTCAAAGACGCTGAATTGCTGGATTTCACCCGTTTTATTGTTTGTAAGGCTTAAATTATCCGATTTGGACAGGTTGTAACCCAATTTGTTGTTAATAGCCCAGCTTAACCTGTAATCGTTTTCGTGCGAGGAGATTCCGGCTATATATAACCTGGAACGTAATTCAACAGACAGTTTATGAATTTTCTTTTTCACCCGGGTTGTTTTATTCTTCAATAAATTTCAACGCCTGTTTGGCAGCATTTTGCTCTGCTTCTTTTTTTGATGAACCAACTCCCCTGCCAATGATTTCATCAACTATTACCAAATGGGAAATAAAAACGGTATTGTTATCGTTTTGTTCTTCGAAGTTTGTAAAACTCACATCTTTTTTGTTCTTCTGTCCCCATTCAATGATCCTGCTTTTAAAGTCGCTTTCGGTATCCTGCAGTTTACTCAGGTTAATATGGTTCTGGATAATCCGTTCGAGCACGATATTCCGGGTAATTTTAAATCCTTTGTCAAGATAAAGTGCGCCTATCAATGCTTCGAGGGCATCGCCATATATTGATTTATGGTTTTCGCTGTTCAGCTTCGATTTAATAATATTCGGAATTCCCAGTTTAATTGCAATATGATTGAGGTTTTCCCGGTTTACAATTTTAGACCGCATTTGGGTAAGAAAACCTTCGTCTTTATCAGGAAACCGGTTAAAAAGATGTTCTGCAACGATTGCATCCAAAATGGCATCGCCAAGATATTCAAGGCGTTCGTTGTTAATGCTAAGGTTTTTGAAGATATTAAAAGAAATAGACTTGTGTACCAGCGCCAGTTGGTATAACTCACGGTTCCTGGGGATAAAACCTAAAATATGCCTGAGTAATTTAAGAAATGTTTTTTCCGGAGGATATAAAGATTTTTTCGGTGTAAATATTGAGCCAAGCACAAATTAAGATGAATATTTTTTCACAACGACTGAACTGTTATGACCACCAAAACCGAATGTATTGCTCAGCGCTGCATTAACTGTTCTTTTCTGTGCCTTGTTAACAGTAAGATTAAGCTTTGGGTCAACTTCAGGATCAGGAGTGGCAAGGTTAATGGTAGGCGGCACAATGTCATATTTGATGGCAAGAATGGCTGCAATGGCTTCAATTGCACCGGCGGCGCCGAGCAAATGACCTGTCATTGATTTGGTCGCGCTGATATTGACCTTATATGCATGCTCACCAAAGACTTTCAAAATAGCTTTGGCTTCGGCACGGTCCCCAAGCGGAGTGGCTGTGCCATGCACATTGACATAATCAATGTCTTCAGGTTTTATGCCGCCGTCTTCAATAGCCAGCTTCATAACATTGGCAGCACCAAGCCCTTCGGGATGGGGCTGGGTAAGGTGATAAGCATCGGCAGTCATTCCTCCTCCGATGAGTTCGGCATAAATTCTTGCCCCGCGCGCTTTGGCATGTTCAAGTTCTTCAAGGATAAGCGTCCCACCGCCTTCGCCCATAACAAAACCGTCGCGAGTGGCATCAAATGGCCGTGAAGCTGTCTTGTAATTCTCATTGTTGGTTGAAATGGCCTGCATGGCGTTGAAACCACCTACACCGGGTTCGTTGATTGCTGCCTCAGAACCCCCTGATACCATAATGTCTGCTTTGCCCAGCCTAATCAGGTTAAAAGCATCAATAATGCTGTGTGTTGATGTGGCACACGCCGACACCGTGGCATAATTCGGCCCCCTGAAGCTGTAACGCATGGCTACCTGTCCTGCAGTGATATCCGGAATGATCTTGGGTATGAAAAAGGGATTGAACCTGGGAGTGTTATCACTCTCTACATAACCCCTTAGTTCTGAGTAAAAAGTACCAAACCCTCCGATACCGGAACCATAAATAACACCAACCCTGTCGTGGTCAATTTTTTCCAGGTCTATGCCCGAATCTTTGATTGCTTCATCGGTAGCAATCAGGCCAAAAATGGTAAACAAATCAAGCCTGCGGACCTCTTTCTTATCGAAATAATCTTCAGGGTTCAGGTTTTTAACCTCGCAGGCAAATTTTGTCTTAAATTTTTCGGTATTAAAGCGTGTGATTAATTCGGCACCGCTGACACCATTAATAAGGTTTTCCCAGTAATCTTTTACGTTGTTACCGAGAGGCGTAACAGCTCCTAAACCTGTAATAACTACACGCTTTAATTCCATAAAAATGAAAAATTAGTTGAAAATCCTACTTTGCGTTTTCTTCGATGTACTTAATAGCTTCGCCTACTGTAGAGATATTTTCTGCTTGATCATCGGGAATACCAATGTTGAATTCTTTTTCGAATTCCATGATTAATTCAACAGTATCAAGTGAGTCTGCACCTAAATCGTTAGTAAAACTAGCTTCAGGTGTCACTTCATTTTCGTCAACTCCGAGTTTGTCAACAATAATTGCTTTTACTCTTGATGCAATGTCAGACATAATACCAAGTTTTAATTATTAATTTATATTCGTTAATTTGAAAGTGCAAAGAAAATGCAAAATTGAAAAAAATCAAACAAAAAAATATTTTTCTTATTCAAAATTATGTTTTTTTATTATAAAACAATGCATTACATCAATAAATTGTTTAGAATACACCCGTATTCCTCTTATATTATTGCAGATGTTTTGTTTGTTTAAGGTCAATTTTCGATTATATTCGGTATTTTTAAATCAAAATCAGAATAAAAAAAATGGATTCTGTAAATCTTGCAGTTTTCGCATCCGGTTCGGGGTCGAACGCAGAAAACATCATACGCTATTTTTCAAATCATTCATCTATTCGTATTAAAAAGGTACTCACAAACAACCCCAATGCATATGTAATTGACCGGGCAAAAAATCTTAATGTCCCGGTGAGGGTTTTTAACCGGCATGAGTTTTATGAGACCGGTTTAATAATTAATGACCTTAAATCGGACCAGATACAATGGATAATCCTGGCCGGTTTTCTCTGGCTGGTGCCTGCCAGCATTACTGAAGCATTTCCCGGCAGGATAGTAAATATCCATCCTGCATTGCTCCCAAAATACGGAGGCAAAGGTATGTATGGCGAAAAAGTGCACCAGGCGGTTAAATCTGCCGGGGAAAAAGAGTCGGGAATTACCATTCATTATGTGAACAACGAGTACGATAAAGGCAATATTATTTTCCAGGCACGGTGCCCGGTTGATCCTTCCGATACCCCTGAAACCATTGCAGAAAAGGTGCATGGCCTTGAGTACAAACACTATCCCGAAGTAATTGAGAATCTAATCTGTAAATAACAGTCCTTCTGGTCAGAACGAATCAAGCTGCCTGATTATCCTGCTTTTCACGGAGTCAAATGCGGCCATGTTTTCTTCTTTTACAGGGTCAACCGAGGGGGCTTCAACTTTTAACGGGTCAACAGGGACATTGTTTTTGTAAAACCTGAAATCGAGATGCGGGCCTGTTGACAATCCTGTACTTCCCACGTATCCGATCACATCTCCCTGCTTCACATAAGCACCGTTGGTGACACCTTTACCATAGCTGCTTAAATGAAGATAGGCTGTTGAATAAATACTGTTATGCCTAATTTTTACCATTTTCCCTGCCTGACCCTGGTAACCCAGTTTTATTATTTTACCATCTCCGATGGCCACAACGGGAGTGCCGACAGGTGCTGCATAGTCAACACCATGATGAGGCCTCCTTATTTTTAATATAGGGTGCAGGCGGCTATGCGAAAATTTAGAACTGATACGTGAAAACCTGAGAGGGGCTTTGAGAAATGCTTTCCTGAGACTGTTTCCGTCTGTATCAAAATAGCTTTCTGTGCTGTCCTGTGTGAAAGGAATGGCATAATAATCCCTGTTATCGTGCCTGAAGTAGGCTGCTTCAATTTTTTCAATACCAACAGACATGGTATCTACCAGTATCTCGTTGTAAATAATCCTGAAGCTGTCACCAACCTGTAAACCGAAGAAATCAATTGTCCATGCGTAAATTTCCGACAACTCAATAGCTACCATCGGGTGTATTCCGGCATCTTTCATGGCATTCCACAAAGAGCTTTCGATAATTCCCGCGGCTTTTTTCCTGATGCTTTTTACCTCTTTTTGTCTTACATCAATTTTAAGACTGTCGGTAAAATCAAAAAAAACATAGTCTACCGGTGTATGCTCGTAAACAAAGTACCTGAGCTGATACAGGGTGTCCTGGCTGAGGAACGCAGTGAAGTTATTTCCCGCTTTAATCTTTCTAAGGTCGAAGGCTTTCTGCCCGTTAAGTATTAACCTGTTTATGCTTCCTTCCGGAAGATTAAACTGCTTTAATATCTGAACAAGGTTCTGGTTTTGTTTTACCCTTCCTTTTTCAATGAAAAAAGAATCCACCGGTACATCGTACAGCAGGTTTATTGGAAGAATTTCTGTTTTTAAGGTGTCTGCCCGCGCTTCAATGGTAATATCATCTGTTTTTCGAATTACAAATATGTAAAGAAATACCAGAATTGAAATAATCAGTAACGGAATAATATACCACAACAATCTCTTATTCATCAGCTTATATATTTATTAAATTCAGTGTACGACATATTCAGAAATCAACCTGCAACAATATTGATGATTTTTTTTGGTACGATAATTACCTTTTTCACCTGCTGGCCCGAAAGCCATTTTTGAGCTGTTTCATGTTCAAACACTTTTGCCCGTATTTCTTCTTCAGAAATATCAACAGGCAGCGGAAGCTTAAAACGTAACTTGCCATTTATTGAAACCGGATATTCAAAGGTGTGTTCTACAAGGTATTTCTCATCATATTCCGGAAAAGATTGATAAGCCAGGGTTTCTTTGTTTCCATGAATATGCCAAATTTCTTCTGCCAGGTGCGGTGCAAACGGGGCAAGGCATTTGATGAAATCCATCGCTGTGTTGGCGGTTACTTTGCCCGCTTTCATGCAGTGGTTGGTGAATTCCATCATTTTCGAAATAGCGGTATTGAAACGCAGGTTTTCGATGTCAGATTGTACCTTCTTAATGGTCTGGTGCAGCAGTTTTAAAGTTTCGGGATTTTCTTCCCCTTCGGTAATGTTTGAAGTTTCTCCAAAAAATTTGCAGACCCTTGATAAGAAGCCAAATACACCTTTCACTCCCGTCTCTGTCCATGGTTTTGTTGCTTCGAGCGGCCCCATGAACATCTCGTATAGCCTGAGAGAATCGGCGCCGTATTTTTTCACCACATCGTCAGGATTTACAACATTTTTAAGGGTTTTTGACATTTTGGCAACTATTTGCAGCAGCTCTTCGCCGGTGATTTTAGACCAGAATTTTCCATCGCGTTCTTCAACTTCGTCGCTGGGTACTTTTGATCCCGATTTGGTTTCATAGGCAAATGCCAGTATCATGCCCTGGTTAAAGAGTTTGGTATAGGGTTCGTTGGTTGAGACAATGCCCAGGTCAAAAAGTACCTTGTGCCAGAACCGGCTGTAAAGCAAATGCAGCACAGCATGTTCCGCACCCCCGATATAAAGGTCAACGGGCATCCAGTAGTGTTCGTTTTTTGCTGAAAAAGGTGCTTCATTGTTGTTTGGGTCAACAAACCGAAGATAGTACCAGCATGAGCCGGCCCACTGTGGCATGGTGTTGGTTTCTCGTCGTCCTTTACGGTTTTTCGGGCCATACCTGCCTTCGGTATCGGTATATTCGAGCCATTCGCCGGCATTGGCAAGTGGGGATTCACCCTTTTCGCCCGGCTGATATTTTTCAAGCGCCGGCAGCACCACTGGCAGCTCTTCGTCATCAAGCACCGATATTTCACCATCCTCCCAGTGGATGACGGGAAATGGCTCGCCCCAGTATCGCTGCCTGCTGAAAAGCCAGTCGCGCAGCTTATAATTTACTTTTGCTTTTCCAATACCTCTTTTTTCGAGCCATTCGGTAATGCGGGCGACACCCTGTTCTTTATTCAATCCGTTGATGTCAATGCCCCGGGCATCATCTGATGAATTGATATAAACCCCGTCTTCGGTCCAGCAGGCTTCTCCTGCAAGCACTTTGTTTCTTAATTCTGAATCGGGGGTGGCAGGGTCCATGATCGGGTGTATCTGCAAACCGAATTTCTGTGCAAATTCAAAGTCGCGCGTATCATGCGCCGGAACAGCCATGATAGCCCCGGTGCCATATCCTGTAAGCACATAGTCGGCTACCCAGATGGGAATTTTTTTTCCATTAACGGGATTTAAGGCAAATCTACCGGTAAACACACCGGTCTTTTCCTTGGCAAGGTCTGTCCTGTCGAGATCGGATTTCAGTGAAGCAGACTGCACATATTGTTTTACTTTATTTTCGTTTTCGGGAATTACAATTTTGCCAAGCAATTCATGTTCAGGCGCTATAACCATGTAAGTGGCGCCAAACAAAGTATCGGGCCTGGTGGTAAAAACCTTTAGTTTAAGTTCTTCACCAGTACCGTCAATTTCAAAATCAACTTCCGCCCCTGTTGACCTTCCGATCCAGTTACGCTGCATCTCTTTCACGCTTTCGGGCCATTCTTTTAGCTCATCAAGGCCTTTTAACAGGCGTTCGGCATAAAGCGGAATTTTAAGCATCCATTGTTTCAGGTTTCTGCGCTCAACCTCCCTGCTGCCACACTTTTCATGCGAGCCGTCATTAAGAATTTCTTCATTGGCACATACAATTTTACACTTGTTGCACCACCAAACCTGTGCATCATCATAATAGGCAAGGCGTTTGCTGTCTTTGTATGCCCTTACCGACCCAGCTCCTTCCTGCAAGATTTCAGCCGGTATATCCAGTTCGTCAATATGCCTTCCTTTTTGAAGTTTTTCATCAAACCAGGTGTTGTAAAGCCTTGCAAAAATCCATTGTGTCCATTTATAATATTTGATATCGGTGGTATTTATTTCCCTGTCCCAGTCGTAGCTGAGCCCGAGCGATTTAATCTGCCTGCGGAAGGTATCACAGTTTTTATTGGTGACCACAGCAGGGTGTGTGCCGGTTTGAATGGCATATTGTTCGGCTGGCAGGCCAAAAGCATCCCACCCCATGGGATGGAGGACGTTAAATCCCATCATGCGTTTATATCGGCAAACAATATCGGTAGCGGTATAACCCTCAGGGTGCCCTACATGTAAACCACTCCCCGAAGGGTATGGAAACATGTCAAGTACATACATCCGCCTGTTTTTCGGAAAAGAGGGGTCTTCGGTAGCTTTAAAAGTTTTATTTTCTTCCCAGAATGCCTGCCACTTTTTTTCTATCTCAGAGAAATTGTAATCCATTATATTTCAATATTGTTTTTTGTTCCAGATTGGAATGGACAAAAGTATAAAATATTGTAAAAATTCAAATTTTAGTTTGCAGTTAAATATCTTATTGTTTTTGTCAGGAGTAAAAGAATCAATGTCGTTTAATTAAGCTTTGAGAAACTTTGAGACTTCGTGTCTTGGTGGCATAAAAACCATAGCCACTAAGTCTCTAACCTGTCCGCCGCTTTGCTCTGGCAGGCGGAGGCACTAAGGTTTCACAAAGCGAATAAGAATAGTAAGATTATTCTCTTAATTAAACGACATTGGTAAAAGAATAATGAATTTATTTATTTTTACACACTTCATTTAAAAACAATCTGATTTGAACAGGGAACGAGAAATTAAAGTTGCCTCCTGGACCGGCATTATTGGAAACGCGCTGCTTGCAGCGTCGAAAATGGTTGTGGGTTTAATCTCAGGCAGCCTGGCTGTTGTTGCCGATGGAATTGATTCTATGAGCGACATCCTTGCATCTGTTGTAACACTTATAGCGGCGCGGGTATTGTCACGCCCCCCGGATGTTAGGTTTCCCTATGGCTATGGCAAGGCCGATACCATTGCCACCAAGGCGCTGTCATTTATCATTTTGTTTGCCGGCGCGCAACTTGCCATATCAACCATACATAAACTTATTGAAGGAACTGTCACCGAAGCACCCTCAAAAATTGCCGTCGGGATTACGTTGTTTTCAATTATAGGGAAACTGCTCCTTGCAAGGCACCAGAAAAATGTCGGGAAAAAAACCGGCAGTAACATGCTGATAGCCAACGGTCGTAACATGCAGAACGATATCCTCATCTCCTCCTCTGTTTTAACAGGGTTGCTGCTAACTTATATTCTCAGGGTCCCTCTTATTGACCCGATTATAGCCCTCTTTGTAAGTGCATGGATCCTTAAGGTAGGGTTCCAGATTTTTATGCAATCGAATGTAGACCTGATGGATGGCACACTTGACTGCAGTATTTATAATAAAATATTCCAGGCTATCGAACAGGTTGATGGGGTTCATAATCCGCACAGGGTGCGCACAAGAAAAATCGGCGATAAAATAATGGTTTCGGCAGATATTGAGGTTGATGGCAAAATGCCGCTGAGCCAGGCCCATGAAATTGCCCATGAAGTTGAAAGGAGCCTTAAAAGCCAGATAGACAATATTTTTGATGTAGCCATACACGTCGAGCCAATCGGTGATATAATTTCTGAAAAAAAAATAGGCCTCTCGCGTGATTCGTTTTCAGATTAAGGTCGTTATTTAAATTCATTATAAATAACTAAATTTGCTGAAAAAAGACAATCATGCAGATTCACCGCGCCATGCCAATGGCAGATATAATTCATATAAACTATTCACTGCTGCAGGTAATTACACGGTTTGATATCAGGCTTGGATTTGGGAACAAGACAATTGAAGAAGTTTGCAGGGGGCAAGGTATAGATGTTAATTTTTTTCTCGAAATAGTGAATTCGTTTCACGATCCTGATTATTTTCCGGATAAAGAGCTGCAAAATTTTAGACTTACCGATATAGTGAATTACCTTAGAAAAACGCATCAATATTACCTTGAAGTAAAGATCCCCCAGATAGGTTTATATATACAGCAACTTCTGGATAACTCTAACCCGGGAAACCTTGAAAGCCTGGAGCTTATCAACCGGTTTTTCCTTGACTACAGGCAGGAGTTTTTGACACACATTGATCGCGAAGAGAACCACGTATTCTCGTATGTACTTGAAGTAGAAAAAGCATTTCTCACTAAAAGGCTTGAAAAACAGGTTGCTGAAAAAATAAAGAACTATTCGATTGATGATTTTGCCGATGAACACGATAACATTGAAGATAAATTGTTTGATTTGAAAAATATTATCATCAAATATCTTCCTCCGGTTAAAGATGTTTTCATTTGCATCAATATCCTCACAGAGCTCTTCAGGTTGGAAAAAGACCTGAACAATCATGCCCGCATTGAAGACACAGTGCTGGTACCCAAAGTAAGGGCTATGGAAAAAGCAATCCTGGGCAGCATAAAAAGAAAATGAAAGATATTTTTATCATAGAAAATTCTTTTTTAATAAGATCGGCGCTTCAAAAGCTTATTTCAGAACATTTTGTATCATTTCAAATACACGAAATGATTTCACTGAAAGCATTTTTTGCAAACAAGGGTAAACGAAACAACTGCATTATTGTTATTAATGAATGCCTGCTTACCGAAAAAGACGAAATTGAGCTGGCAAAATTTAAAGAAATAAATGTGGTGAAAATAAGTTGCGAAAAAGCTGCTCAAATGAATGACCTGAAAACTATTTTTATTGATGAAGAACCTGTTACAATTATTAAGAAGCTAAATAATCTGCTTGATAATTTTCAAAAAGTAAGGAAAAGCGGCAACGAGGTCAGGATCCTCAGCCGCCGTGAAGAAGATATCCTGAAATATGTCGCCTTAGGGTTAACAAACCGTGAAATTGCCGACAAACTTTTTTTAAGCGCCCATACGGTAATCACCCACCGGAAAAATATATCATCAAAGCTCGGCATTAAGACTATTGCAGGATTTACTGTTTATGCCCTTTTGAATAAGATTATTCTGCCCTCGGATATTGGTTTAAATTAATGAATTATCTTTGCTGACATAAAACTCAATATTGATGTTTTTCTTCGGAAGTGGAAGCGCCATATTACCTTATCTGTTTTACCTGCTCCTTATATGGGGTGTATTCTTGGTAAACGGGCTGGCGCATCAGTCTGTGAAATATCAGAAAAACAGGAAGATAGCCTCTGAAAATATACTTGAAGATTCGTTCATTATTGCAAAGGATAATGTTTGTTATTACTCAGATAATCTGAAAAACCAAAAGGATAGCAACACCACTCATTTACAAAATGACTATTTTGAAATTACCCTCATACCATTCCCGTTAAATGTATTTTGCGTTAGCGGAGGGGACAGGCGATGCCTGCAGGGTTGTATCTCTTTCAGGGCGCCGCCAGCATAAAAACTCCCTGCCTTACTGGTAGATACCATTAGCAATTTTTATTTTATTATAAACTTTAAAATTCATCACAATGAAAAATATATTCATTCTATTTCTTCTTTTACTGGTTATTGCTTCCTGTGAAAAGGAAAAAAACAGCCCTGCCGAAAGCGATATCACCCTTACGATGGGTGCCGGTTATGAAAATGATATTTATTACAGCCTTGAAGATGACAGCAAACAATCGGCAAACCGTGCCGGATGGGACATTGCTTTCGGAACCTATGTAATGAGCCCGTCAATTATCATAAACAGCGGTAACGGAATAAAATTGTTTGAAGTTTCCAATGACACCTCAGATTACTATAACCCTGTAGACACCAACGGCATGGCCTCCTGGACAGCCCTTCAAAATTCACTCGAGTTATGGGATGTAGGCGCATTCAGCGCCAATATGGGCGGCGGATTTAATTTCGGATGGGGTATTTACAACCATACCACTAAAAATGTCAACGGCGCTGCACTGTATCTTATAAAACTGGCAGATAATTCGGTAAAGAAAATTTTTATTCGCCAGAAAAACGGTTATGAAAACACAGTGCATTTTCTTTTTGCCAATATTGACGGTTCTGATGAGCAGGTGGTTGCCCTGTCCAACAATGCTTATGCCGGTAAAGAATATATCTATTATTCACTTAAGGACAATGCTGTAGCAGACCGTGAACCCGCAAAAGAAAACTGGGATTTGTTATTTACCAAATATTTTGATACACAGATCAATTACATCGTTACAGGGGTATTGTCGAAACCGGGCGTAAAAGTTGCCAAATTAACAGGAGTAACCCCATCGGAGGCCGACACTGCAAATGCAACTTTTGTTTCTGCTGTGGCACCCATCGGTTATGACTGGAAAGAATTCGACATGCAATCAAATACATACACCATCGCCGACGATGTAAGTTATTTTGTCAAAACTACACAGGGAAGCGTATATCAATTGTACTTTACAAGTTTTGAAGGGGCAGCAACAGGCAATCTTGGTTTCTCAAAAAAGAAGATAAAGTAAACAGCAAATACACCTGTTGTGGCTTATACTATTAGAGTAATTACCCTGGTCTTATACCTTGTGCCCTTTGTCGCTGCGGTTGGGCAGGATAAATGTTACCAAATAAGGGACAAATATTCAGGTGAACCGATATGCTTTGCAACACTGAAGCTATGCAGTGAAGGCAAAACCATGAATATCCTTTCTGACAAAGAAGGTAAATTCTGTACTGATGTTTCACAGCCGGTTTATTTAGAAATTTCGGGTATGGGGTATAAGACTTTGAGCGATACGCTCACATCTGAGTACGATAATCAAATCGAACTCATCCCCGATCTTCTTGACATAGAAGAAGTTGTGATAACCGGTCAGGTTACCCCGCGCAGGTGCGATCAATCGGTTTACAAAGTTACCCTGCTTTCAAAAAAAGACATTGAGCACAAAGCTGCTGTAAACCTTTCAGGATTGCTTATGAATGAGCTTAACATCAATCTCATGCAACAGAATGTGCTCGGGCGGACAATTTCCATCAGGGGGCTTGGCGGAGAACATATCAAAATTCTTTATAATGGTATGCCTGTATCGGGGCGCCAATTGGGTATTATTGATCTCGACCAGATAGGGATACATCACGCAAACCATATTGAAATTATTGAAGGGCCACTATCGGTGATATACGGAAGCAACGCGCTTGGAGGCGCCATAAATATAATTACACAGGCTGCTGCGGGAAAAAAACTGAAGGCAGAAGCCGGGATCAATTACGAAACCGCAGGCATCTATAATATGAACCTGAACCTGTTCTATGGTTTGAAAAAACACTGTTTTGGGCTTAATATGGCGCGAAATTTTTTTGCTGGTTTCAACCCTGACAAAAATTCGAGGTTTGATGTCTGGAAACCCAAACTACAATACATGCCCGGTGTAAATTATGCTTACAGGGGAAATAAAATTCAGGCAGATGTGTATGTTGATTTTTTACACGAAGAACTCCGGGACAAAGACTCTCTTTCGCGTGATAATTTATATGAATCCGCAGACGACAGGTACTATTTTACTAAACGCCTCAACTTGGGGTTGAGTATTGGTTACCGGTTCTCCCCGGTTTCTGCAATCACTGCCCAGGCAGGTTTTTCAGTTTATAACAGGGCAAAGAACTCTTATCATATCAACCTTGTTGATCTGGAGAAACACCTTATTACTGACCCGTCAATGCATGATACCACGAATTTCAGGATGATTTCCGGCCGGCTTGCCCATACCTTCAGGTTGAAAAATCTTGAAATAATTACCGGTACAGATATGAATTATGAAAACGGTTATGGTAAGCGGCTCAGCGGTGAAAAAAGCATTGGCGATTATGCACTGTTTTCAAGCTTTATCTGGGATATCCTTTCCGGGTTGCAAATTCAGCCCGGATTGAGGGTTAGTTATAATACAAGGTATAAACCCCCGTTAATCTATTCTTTCAACCTCAAATACAACCTGGCAGGGTTAAAGCTCAGGGCATCGGTTGCCAATGGTTTCAGAACGCCTTCCCTTAAAGAGCTTTATATGGAATTTCTCGATCAGAACCACAGGGTTTTCGGCAACCAAAACCTGAAAGCCGAAACTGCGCATAACTACAATATTTCAGTTTCATATATTCATGCTGCTCACCGGTTTCAGTATGACTTTTCAGGCGACTTCTTCCTGGTGCGGGTTAAAAACAAAATTGATTTTCTGTTTGATTACGACCAGTCCGGGAAACTTAAATCTGCCACTTATTTCAATCTTCCGGGAAGTTTATATCAGACCAAAGGCATAGCACTTAACACGGGAATTTCTTACAAAGACCTTATTCATGTAAAAACCGGGATAGCTTTAACCGCAATTTCGTCACCCGGTAACCTGGAAAAAATAGATTTCAGTCCTGATGTAACTGCCAAGATTCAATATAATGTTCACAGAAAATATCTCAGCCTGGTTGCATACTATAAATACACGGGGAAAAAATATTTTTACAAAAACAATATCGGGGATGCTACAACAGCAGCCTATATTTCCAAAGAGTACACCGATCCATACCATAATGTGGACATCTCTCTTAACGGCCGTTTTCTTAGCCAGGATCTCAGAATTTCAGCCGGGTGCAGAAACCTGTTGAACAATATTACGGTGTTTTCCACTGCGTCAGCTTCAATTCATGGGGTAAACAACAGCCAGATGCCGGTTGGATGGGGAAGGACATTTTTCATCAGGGTAAATTATATCCTGAAAAGTAAATCATCATGAAAGAATATTTATTTAACATCCTGGCCATTGCATTTTTATCTGTATCATGTTTTGAAGAAGACCAAAGGGTACCCCCCTATCCCGGGCTGGTTTCAACCATTGAATATGATATCACATTTTACCAGGGCTATTTTGATTTTGAAACCAACAGCGTTGTCAAAACACACCATCGCGATGAATGGGACCTGGCATTTGGTTGCGATGCCCGTTCCTGGCATATAAAGGTCAACTCAGGAAATGAATTGTTTGTTTACAGGTCGGCACTGATAGATTTGAATGAGCCTTATAATATCTCAGGAAATGAGGAATGGCAGTATGACAATCCTACTGGATACCCTGATTCCTCTGCTGTTGGAACCTGGTGCGACACCTCTGTATTTCCTTATTTATCGCACAATAAGGTCTACATTCTGGCACAAAAGGGTGTACAGGGTTACAGCGAATATCTAAGGTTTCAAATGTTTTCTTCCGATTCTTCCTGTTACCTGCTTCAATACCTAAAACCCGGAGAAACTGTTTTAAAGCAGCTTGACGTGCTTAAAGCCGACTCATTTAATTTTACATACTATAACTTCAAAGAAGAAGAACAAAAAAACCTTGAACCACTTAAAGGCAGTTATGATATCGTGTTCATGCCTTATTACGACCTTGTTTACGGTATTGTTGCTTTTCCGATGCCATACCTGGTAAGGGGTGCCCTGCTCAATCCGGATGGAACAGAGGCTTGCATGTACGAAAATTTAAACTTTGAAAATATTGACTATGAACAGGTTTTATCAGCAAAATTTGTTGACAGGCAAAATATAATCGGGTGGGATTGGAAAGATGTAAGTATTGATTTTGCAGGCGGAACAGCAACCTACAATGTAAAAACCAACAGGGTTTACCTTTTAAAATCGGTTGAAGGCAATTACTTTAGTTTACGTTTTCTTAGCTATACGCTTGATGGCAAATACGGCTTCCCCCGATTCGAGTTCAGGCCCGTTTTGCCTTAAATACCTGTAAATATTTATGCCAATTAAGTGTTGAAAAATGTAATGAGTTGCCACAAACCTGTCCGCCTCCGCCTCAGGCGGATCTGACAGGCGGAGGCACAAAGGCTCAAAGTAGTGACTGTTCTTTAAAGTCCGCATACTTCGTTGCGCTCGTCTGCGAACTTTAAAGAACAGTCACACGACTTTATGGACAAATACTATTTAGAATTATCTGAATAGGGTACGAAAAAAATCGTATAAAAATTTTGTTATTACGATTTATGTCGTATATTTGTACGACATAAATCGTAATAGAATGAAAACCAATATCCAGAAACCTACAGCGGCAGAACTCGAAATACTGCAAATATTGTGGGAACACAATCCGGCTACCGTAAAGTTTGTGCATGAGCAAATAAACCGTAATAAAAATGTGGGATATACCACTACCCTTAAAATCATGCAGAATATGGCTGCAAAACAATTGTTGGCAAGAGAACAGGATGGAAGGGGACATCTTTACATTCCTCTTGTAAAGAAAGAAGAAACCCGTGAACTATTGCTTGACAAATTTCTCGATGCAACCTTTGGAGGTTCTGCCTCGTCTTTGGTTATGCAGGTTTTGGGAAACCATCGCACAACTTTTGAGGAATTAAAGCTGATAAAAGCATATATTCAAAAGCTGGAGGAAAACAAATGAAGCAGTTTATAGAGAACCTAATGCCTTCACCATTGGTAGAGGCTTTTGGCCACATGATTATCCAGTCGCTGTGGCAGGGTGCGGCGGTTTCATTGTTAATGGGGCTGATGCTGCTTTTTACCCGAAAATTCAGTGCTAAAAGCCGTTATTTTATTGCTGTTGCCTTTTTTATCTCTATGCCGGTTATTTCGGTTTTTACATTTGTTAAATACTACCAGGCCGAAAAACACATTTCAGCAGTTGTCCCGGTAATGACTGAACAGGCTGCACCTGCCCGGGGTATTATAGAATCCGCGAAAAAATCCCAGACTGTCAAGGCCATTGAGCATAAGGTCAACCGGGATTTTTCGCTAAAGACTTTCAATACCTATTTTTCACAGAATATTCCCCTGATAGTTACCTGCTGGTTACTTGGTATGTTGTTTTTTATGCTGAAATTTCTTGGCGGTCTGGCATATACACAAAGGTTAAAGCATTACCGCACACAACCGGTAAGCCAGCAATGGCAGGATAAATTTAAAAAACTGTGCGAAAACCTTAAAGTTACTACTTCGGTGAAAATCCTGCAGTCAGCAATGGTGAAAGTGCCTGCAGCCATCGGATTTTTCAGGCCGGTGATACTTTTTCCCGTATCTGCTTTTACGGGTTTACCGGCAAAAGAACTTGAGATGATCATTATGCATGAACTTGCCCACATCATCAGGCGTGATTATCTTGTAAATATTATGCAGTCACTGGTGGAAATCATTTTTTTCTTTCACCCTGCTGTGTGGTGGATGTCAAAAACCATTCGGGCAGAGCGTGAAAACTGTTGTGATGACATAGCCATCGAAAAATCGGGTGATTCAATTGCTTTTGCAAAAGCGCTTGCGAATTTTCAGGAACAGTTTTTGCTAAATGAAAAACTGGCTATGGCCATCAATGGAAATAATAACAATTTATTCAAACGTATTAAAAGATTATTAAACCAACCAAACATGAAAACAAATTTTAATGGTGGATTTACCGCTTCCTGTGTCATCTTTGCAGGAGTTCTGATTATGATGTTCAATACAGGTATGTCGGAATATATTAGCAGGGCAAAAGACCCTGAGAACTTTAACACCCGGAAAAACATCCCGCTTTGGTCTGTTGAAGACACCTCCGGTGTTATAACCCCGCGACATAACGAAAAGGCTTCGCCAGAAGACATGCTGATGGATCTGGAAAGTAACAATAATAAAACTGCAGGGCCAAATGCAGGTGCAGGTGAAAATGATATTAAAGAAGATTCGGCTTATATCAGATCAGGAGAGGAAGAACAAATGCTTGAAGAGGAAATCATACGGGGGGTAAAAACCGGGCTTGATGAAATAGATGTAGATATAATTGTAGATGAGGCTGCAAAAGGCGCAGAAGCCGGTATAAACCAGGTGGACCTGAATTTAATTGTAAATGAAGCATTACAGGGTGTTGATGCAGGGCTTGAAGCCGTTGACGCATTGGCGATTTCGGCCGAGATACTCGATGGTATCCGTGCAGCCCTTGTAGAAACCGATCTCAACCTGATTGCATCAGAAATACTTTCAGGGGTAAGGTTTGCGCTCGAAGAAATCAATTTTAACACCATCGTAGAAAACCAGGTTGTTAACCAGGTAAATGATGAAATAAACAGGGGCAATGACGAACACATCATCCTCTTAAAACAAGGACCGGGGGTATGGAACAAATGGAGAAGCGAACACCCTGATGAAGTACCTGACCTTAGAAGTGTTGTTTTACCCGAAGCCAACCTTACCTCTGCAGACCTTCGATTTGCACTGCTCGATAACGCTAACCTAAGCGAGGCAACACTCGACTGGGCAAATCTTGAAAGCGCGAGTATGCGGTATACAATATTAAAAGAAGCGTCACTTAACGGGGCAAAACTTGCAGGTGCCGATCTAACAGGTGCCGATCTAAAAGAAGTAAATTTAAGCCGCCAGAACCTGCGTGGCGTATTCTTTAATTATGCCAACCTTAAAGAAGCAGACCTCAGCCTCTCCGATTTAAGGGACTGTGACTTCAGCAATGCTAATCTTCGTGAGGCAGACCTGACAAAAGCCGACCTTCGGGGCGCAAACCTTAAATTTGCCGATTTAAGCGAGGCCAAACTGGCCGGTGTTAAATTCGAAGGCGCTGTTGCAGATCGCTATACCCTGTTCCCGCAAGGTTTTGACCCGATAAAAGAAAAAGTGATTCTTCAAAACTGATTTCTGAGATTTGCATCTAAGCATTATGTCCTTTGAAATAACAGGATAACGCTGAAGGCATTGAACAAAAATTAAAAAGCCATCCCCGTTTAAAGGATGGCTCTTTATTTGTATCTGCTAAAAATCCTTAATACGAAAACTGATACTTCCTTCTTAACTCTTTCTGGTAATCAGATATTTTACCCTCAAGTTCACCAATTTCATTTCTGAGTTTGGTGGTATCGCTGCCTTCATTTTCCAGTTCGCGAATGAAACGCTTGTTGATAATAATCTTTTTCTGGCATTCGTAGATGCTGGAAATTAAACCCTTAATATTATATTTGACATCAAGCATAGTTGGTTGTTTTTTGTTTTGTGCTTAATTCTGCTTGTAAAAATACCGAATCCTAAAGGTGATAACAAGAATAGCGATATGATGTTAATTACCCTATAAAGGTGATCCATATCACCAATATTCTGATAAATCAATCATAGTCCTGCTCTGGTTATTTCCTGAATAAAAACCTTTTTAACAAAACTTATAAACAATAGCAATAAAAGTTAATAGTTTTGTTAACAATTAAAGCTTCAAAAATGCAATTCAAAGAACACAATCATTTTTTTGATTTCGGTAATAATTATATAACCGTTAATTACTGTAAATGTTGTAAATAAATCTGAAAAAAATATTAAAAAATTGTTAATTATGGTTAAATATCAATTTACAACAACATTATTCCGGTACAGAACCTACCTGTATGAAAACCTTCTTTCCTGGCCGAATAAAAATCACTGTTTTGCATGAAGGTGCAACAATCTGAAATCTCTGTTTTGTTCACATCAACCCCTGCATAAATTAACTGGTTACAAGCTATTCTTCTTAAATCAAGAAGTACCTTATCCTTTTTTCGGGGAATACTTCTTATTGCACCTTTAGTGGCGTTATTATCAGCTATTTTTTCAGGAACGTCTGTTCCCACTTCGTACCTGGCAGCCGAAATCGCAGGGCCAATGCATGCTATGATATCGCATGGCAGGCAACCGTAATTTCTCTTCATAGCGTAAATGGCATACAAAATAATCTTTTCAGCAAGTCCCCTCCAGCCTGCATGAACAACGCCACAGGCATTTTTAACGGGGTCGAAGAGGAGTATGGGCAGACAATCGGCTGTTGTAACACAGATCACTTTCCCCATAGTATTTGTAATAAGTGAATCGGCAGATACCAGGTCTAAATCTGTTGTTTCATGGTTAACTTCTTTTACCGTTGCTGTGTGGCACTGGTCGGGAAAATAAAACATGGTTTCTTCAATTCCCAGGTTTTTGGCAAGTAACTTCCTGTTGGCGCATACATTACCGGGCAGGTCGTTTACTTTGTGACTAAGGTTAAGGCTGGCATAAGAGCCCTCGCTTACACCCCCATGTCTGTCGGTAACAAAATGAAAAACAGGTTTTAAACCTGATAACAATTCAAACTGCCTGATGTTAATACCCTGAAGTTGTTTTCTTAACATGTTGCAATGAAAATATTAACTATTCAGGGGTTTGCCACTGATTTTTGTGCGAGCCATCACAAAAGGGTTTGTTCTTAGACCTACCGCACCTGCAAAAAAACAACTCATTGTGTTCAGCACTTAAATTTCCTGCTGAGTCTTTGAATGAGAATTTACCCTTTATATGGGTAGGGCCGTTTTCGATGATATGTATTTCAAATGTCTGTTCGTCATTCATAATTCATTTATTTTCCGGTGAATCCTATTTTTCTGTGTGTGCCGTCGCAAAAAGGCATTTGCAGCGATGCCCCGCACCGGCAAATAGAAACCATTTTCATTCTTTTGTATTCGGTACCATCAGGGCCATAGACTTTGAAATTTCCTTTAATAACAAGCGGTCCGTCCCTCATCACCCTAACTTCATTTTCGGTTTCAGGAAGAATTTGCCGTACAGGCTGCTCAGAAAGGTTTTTATTATATTTAAATGTAAGCGCTTCTGTAGGGCACAAGTTCACAACCCTGATAATCTCTTCTGTTGATGCCCCGTTCATGTTAACCCACGGGCGTTTTCTCGGATTGAATACTTCAATCAGTTCTTTGTAACAGGTAGTTGCATGGATACATTTGTTTGGTTTCCAGAAAACCGTTATCTCCCCGTTGGTATATTGCCTGTCGTTTGACCCTGAATAATCACTGTCGTATGATGCCATGATGTAAGGTTTTTGTAAAATTACTAAATTATATTGTCAGGTTTCTGCAACCAGTACAAAAACCCCGACATAATAACAGGTAACAAATGCATTTGGATTAATAAATCCTTGGTTTACTTTAAAAGAAATTCAATATTTCTTTTAAAACCTTGATATTTAGCTCTTTTTACTGCTGAACCTTCAAAGAGGCGGTTAAAATTTTCTTCGGTAATATTTGCCCAGTCTGCACCTTTCATCTCCAGCAGTTCTTTTCGTGGCACAAAATCGGTAATGTTATGAAACGGGGCTTTTCTGTTCCATGGGCATACATCCTGGCATATATCACACCCGAAGACCCTGTTATGCATCTTATGCCTGAAAATTTCAGGTATTGGTCCTTTATTCTCGATGGTAAGATATGAAATACACTTGTGTGCATCAATAACTTTCGGGCGGATGATGGCACCTGTTGGGCAGTTTTCAAGGCATTTTGCACAGCCGCCGCACATCTCTTTTATGGGTTCATCATATTCAAGTTCAATATTAATAAAAACCGAGCCGATAAAAACGAAAGAACCCCATTTCGGGGAGATCAGCATTGAGTTTTTACCTATCCATCCAAGACCAGCCCTTGCGGCCCATGCCCTTTCGAGCACAGGCGCCGAGTCTACAAATACCCGGCCATCGGCCCCTTCAATAATATTTTGAATATATTGAAGTAAAAGCCTGAGTTTCTTTTTCATTACCCGGTGGTAATCTTTACCATAAGCATAAGTGGATATTATAGGTGCATTACCATCTTCCTGCCTCACACCTGTATGATAACTTAACAAAACGGAAATGATTGATTTCGTTCCGGGAACTAACTGAACAGGATCAATTCTTTTTTCAAAATAGCCTGACATATATGCCATCCCGGCATGCATCTTTTTATCAAGCCATGTTTTCAGGTTTGTTTCATCGGTTTTTAAAGGTTCTGCACGGGCAATACCACAGGCATTAAAACCAAGGCGGATGGCTTCGGATTTGATCTGTTCAGAATAATTTTTTCCCTGCATAACTATTTAATGCTGAGAAAAGAAACGGATGGGCTACCGTGTTTATAATTTCTTTTTAATCTCTTTAATTTCGTAACCTTCGATGATATCGCCGACTTTAATATCGTTAAAATTGGCAATATTCAGTCCACATTCAAGACCGCTTAAGACTTCTCTTGCATCGTCCTTAAAGCGCTTCAGTGAACCGAGTTCGCCGGTGTAAACCACAATACCCTCGCGGATTACCCTCACCCTGGTATCTCGTTTAATTTTGCCTTCTTTTACCATACATCCGGCAATGGTGCCCACTTTGGTTATTTTAAAGGTTTCAACGACTTCCAAAGTAGCAACAATGTCTTCTCTTATTTCGGGTGACAACATACCCTCCATCGCCGACTTCACCTCGTTGATAGCATTATAGATTATGGAGTATAGCCTTATTTCTATCTCTTCTTTTTCTGCCAGTCTCCGGGCCTGCATCGAAGGCCGTACCTGGAACCCAACAATAATCGCGTTGGAGGCGGCAGCCAGCAGCACATCACCTTCTGATATCTGCCCGACAGCTTTATGGATAATGTTCACCTGTATTTCATCTGTTGACAGCTTGATAAGCGAATCGGAAAGTGCCTCAACCGAACCGTCCACATCACCTTTAACAATTACATTAAGTTCCTGGAAGTTCCCGATTGCGATTCGTCGGCCTATCTCGTCGAGGGTGATATGTTTCTGTGAACGCAAGCCCTGTTCGCGTTGCAAAAGATTACGTTTGGTTGCAATTTCCTTGGCTTCGCGTTCGTTTTCCATTACATTAAATTTGTCGCCAGCCTGCGGTGCACCGTCAAGGCCGAGTATCATAACCGGGGTTGAAGGCCCTGCCTCATCAATTTTTTTACCTCTTTCGTTGAACATGGCTTTTACCTTGCCCGTGTGCGTCCCGGCAAGCACCATATCACCAATATAAAGCGTACCTGCCTGTACCAGTATGGTTGCAATATATCCCCTTCCTTTGTCAAGTGAAGACTCGATAACAGTACCTGTTGCATGTTTATTCGGATTGGCTTTAAGTTCCAGCAATTCGGCTTCAAGAAGCACTTTCTCAAGAAGATCTTCAACATACAGGCCGTTTTTGGCTGAAATTTCGTGCGACTGGTATTTACCTCCCCAATCTTCAACCAGTATGTTCATATTGGCAAGCGCTTCTTTAATCTTTTCGGGGTTGGCTTCGGGTTTATCAATTTTATTAATGGCAAATACCATTGGCACGCCGGCGGCCTGTGCGTGGTTGATGGCCTCAATGGTTTGTGGCATCACCCCGTCGTCGGCAGCAACCACAATAATTGCCACATCGGTGATCTGTGCACCTCGAGCCCTCATAGCAGTAAATGCTTCGTGGCCCGGAGTGTCAAGAAAAGTAATTTTCCTGCCATTGGCGAGCTCAACATTGTAAGCGCCGATATGCTGTGTAATACCCCCTGCTTCACCGGCGATAACATTGGTATTTCTGATGTGGTCGAGCAGTTTGGTCTTACCGTGGTCAACATGCCCCATGACAGTTACTATCGGGGGACGCGGCTCCAGTTGCTCTTCCTTATCTTCTTCTTCTCTAATAGATTCCTGTAATTCAACACTTACAAATTCAACCTTGAAATTAAACTCATCGGCAACGAGTGCCATGGTTTCTGCATCGAGCCTTTGGTTAATCGAAACGAACAGCCCCATGTTCATACAGGTTGAAATAACATCTGTAACAGGTACTTTCATCATGTTTGCCAATTCGCTTACCGAGATAAACTCAGTAACTTTAAGAATGTTAATATCCTGCAGTCGTTTTTCTTCTTCAGCCTGCATTTTCTGGCTAATGATTTCACGTTTTTCTCGACGGTATTTCGATCCTTTTGATTTCCCTTTCGGCGCAAGGCGCGACATGGTGTCTTTAATCTGCTTGTCTACCTCGTCTTCGCTAACTTCAGGCTTATATCCTTTCTTTAGTTTCTTCTTTTTGAATTTATCTTTTCCCTCTTCAGATTTTCTATCGGTTTTCCCATCATCAAGCCTTACACGCTCTTTTTCTTTTTTTATCCGCTTTCTTTTTTTCTTAGGATCGGAAGTATCTGAGGAGTCTTCTTTTTCTTCGGTAATATGAGTTCCTTTAACCAATTTTGGTTTATAGCCTGCAGCTTCAGATGTTTCAGGCCCGGCTCCTTCTTCACCCGGTTTAAGGGCTGATCCTTCTTTATATCTTGAAGCGATACGGGCTTTACGCTCACTCTCTTTTTGTTCTTTTGTTTTTCTTGGCGGCCGGGTGCGCTGGTTCATCGAATCGAGGTCTATTTTACCAATAACTTTAACCTCAAGTTCTTTTTTCTCATGCCTGATTATATCAACCTCGTCTGCAGGGATAATTTCTTCTGGCAGTTCTGTTTCTTCCGGTTCTTCTTCAAATTCTTCCGGCCCGGGTATTTCCTCAACAATATTTTCTTCTTCAACCGGTTTCAATTCTTCGGGTTCAGGGACAATAACCGGCTCGGGTACTTTTGGTTCTTCCTGCTTCTCAGGTTTTTTCTTCTCTTTTTTCTCAAGGTTTATTTTCCCGAGAATATTGAGTTTTATGTGTTCACCGCGTTCTATTTCCTTTTCGGTTTCGGTTTCAAAAGTACTAACCGTAGAACTCGAATCTTTTATTAAAACCTCATCAAAATCCTGGTTTTCACTTTCACCCTCTTCAGACATATCATTCAGGGTTACCGTTTCGTGTTTTTCTTTCAGGTGCCTGAGGTTTAATCTTTCAGATTCCTTTTTTACAGACAGATCGTTACTATACTCCTGCAGAAGCAGTTCGTACTGTTCGGGCGTGACTTTGGTGTTGGGGTTCGTATCAATTTTAATTCCCTTTTTATGAAGGAAATCAACAATTGTGGAAATCCCAACATTCAACTCCCTTGCAATCTTACTCAATCGTGTGACTTTTATTTCTGACATATAAGCAGTATAGTTTTTATCTGATGTAAATCGGCTAATTTATAATTAATAGATTAATTTATTCAAATTCAGACCGCAATATTTTCATTATTTCCCTGATGGTTTCTTCCTCCAGATCGGTGCGTTTTACGAGGTCGTCCACGCTCAGGTCCAGGACACTTTTTGCCGTATCACAGCCTACTGCTTTCAGTTCGTCAAGAATCCAGCTGTCAATTTCATCGGCAAATTCCTCTAGGCTTACGTCTTCTTCATCTTCGGTAACTGTTTCACGGAACACATCTATTTCGAAACCGGTTAGCTGGCTGGCCAGTTTGATATTTAACCCTCCTTTTCCAATAGCAAGTGATACTTCAGAAGGTTTCAAATAAACCTCGGCACGTTTGTGTTCCTGGTCTATCTTAATGCTTGAAATCTTGGCAGGACTTAAAGCCCTGGTGATGTATAGCTGCAGGTTGTTGGTGAAATTGATCACATCAATATTTTCATTTTTCAGCTCACGTACAATACCGTGAATCCTTGAACCCTTCATCCCCACGCAGGCCCCAACCGGGTCAATACGTTCATCGTAGGATTCAACAGCCACTTTTGCCCTTTCGCCGGGAACACGCACAATTTTTTTAATGGTTATGAGGCCGTCGAATATTTCGGGCACCTCAAGTTCAAACAACCTTTCGAGAAATACCGGTGAAGTTCTTGACAGGATAATCAGCGGATTATTATTTCTCATTTCCACTTTAATAACAACAGCACGAACAGAGTCTCCCTTTCTGAAAAAATCTGAAGGAATCTGCTCTGTTTTGGGCATAATGAGTTCATTGCCTTCTTCATCAAGCACAAGCATTTCGCGTTTCCAAACCTGGTAAACCTCGCCTGTGACAATATCACCGATACGGTCCCGGTATTTCAGGTAAACATTGTTTTTTTCAAGATCGAGGATGCGCGAGGTGAGGTTCTGCCTGAGGGAAAGTATTGCCCTGCGTCCGAAATCAATAAGTTTTACCTCATCGGTTACATCTTCACCGATTTCGTAATCCTCGTCAATTTTTTTAGCTTCAGTAAGTGAAATCTGCAGGTTAGGGTCTTCAACCTGTCCGTCTTCAACTACTTCACGGTTTCTCCATATCTCAAAGTCGCCTTTGTCTATGTTAATAATAATGTCGAAATTGTCGGCGGTACCGTACATCTTTATCAGCATATTTCTGAACACATCCTCGATGACGCTCATCATGGTCGTCCTGTCTATATTTTTGAGCTCTTTAAACTCCGAGAATGTTTCTATCAGGTTAATATTTTCCATCCTGTATAAAATTTTAAAATGTTAAAATAACTTTAGCCAGTTTAATATCTTTATAATCAATTGTTTCTTTTTTAATGACAGTTTCTTTCTTTTTTTTATCACCAGTTTTTTGTTTTGTTTTAATTTCCAGTTCCAGCTTATCGTTTGCAGCAGCAAGCAAAGTTCCTTTATATTCTTTTCCGGATTGTGTTGTAACCGAAAGCTGCCTGCCGATGTTTTTAGCAAACTGAAAAGGCATTGTCAAAGGCCTGTCAATACCCGGTGAAGAAACTTCAAGATCGTAATCTTCTGAATCCCTGTCAAGATTGCTTTCAATCATCCTGGATATTTCCACACATTTATCAATTGAAATTCCTTCAATTGTGTCAACAATTACTTTTACCCGGTTTTTTGAATCAACAGTTAAATCTACCAGAAAGATATTTTCATCTTCAAATTTCTGGTTTATAATTGATTGAATTAGTCCGGCAGTAATCATTATTAAAAGTTTGTTAATAAAATAGGGGACTCGGGTCCCCTATCATCCATCTCCAATATTTCGGATGCAAAATTATGAATAATTGTTTAAATATCAAAAAATTTACTATAATATTTCATCAATTTTTGCCAGTGATTAGCATTTTATCTGTTTTGTGGTTTAATTTGCAATGTTATTGACACGATATATGATAATTGCTTTTTTCTTTAAAAATACCGATGAGTCCCGACCTGGTGTATAAAGCAAAAATAATTAATGATCCGGTATACGGGTTCATAAAAATTCCATCGAAAATGGTATATGAACTTATTGAGCATCCGGTCTTTCAAAGATTGCGAAGAATTAAGCAGCTCGGGCTTACCTATTATGTTTACCCGGGGGCTACACATTCCCGGTTTCAGCATGCCATTGGTGCAGCGCACCTCATGGAGCAGGCGATTCAAAACATACGGTTAAAAGGTATTGAAATCACAGACGATGAAGCCGAAGCCGTGCTTATTGCCATCTTACTGCATGATATTGGTCACGGGCCATTTTCGCATGCCCTTGAAGAAAGCATCATACACAACTATACACACGAAGACCTTTCGGCTTTGCTTATGCACCGGCTGAATGACGAATATAACGGAAAATTGTCGCTTGCCCTTGATATTTTTAACAACCGGTACCGCAAAAAATTTCTTCATCAACTGGTTTCAAGCCAACTTGATATGGACAGGCTTGATTATCTTCGGAGGGACAGCTTTTTTACAGGGGTAACAGAAGGTGTGATAGGCAGCGACAGAATAATCAAAATGCTTACAGTTGAAAATGATCACCTTGTGGTTGAAGCCAAAGGTATATATTCAATCGAGAAGTTTTTGATTGCCAGAAGGTTAATGTACTGGCAGGTTTATTTTCACAAAACAGTTATTGCTGCAGAATTTTTACTTGTAAAACTATTGCAGCGGGCTAAAGAACTTGCACTTACAGGGGTTGAAATTTTTGCTTCTCCACCCTTGTCCTTTTTCCTTAAGAATAAAATATCTAAATCCGGCAGCAAAGGTATTGCAGATGTTGTAATCAGCAATTTTATACACCTCGACGATGATGATATAATGGTATCGGCCAAAGCATGGATGGACCATCCTGACCCTGTGCTCTCAATGCTTGCATATAACCTTGTAAACAGGGTACTTCCCAAAATAAAAATACAGAAACAACCCTTCAACAGGCAAAGGCTTGAAGAAATCAAGCATAAAGTATCGGAATGTCTTAATTGGCCTGATGAAATGACGGATTACGTTGTATTTGACAACATTATTTCAAATAAAGCATACAGCGAGTTTGACGACAGGATAGACATCATTTACAATTCTGGAGAAACCGAAGACATAACACATGCTTCAGACATTTTTAATTTAAATGCATTATATAAAACCACCAGGAAATTTTTTTTATGTTACCCCAAAAATTGTGGAGTTTCATTTTAATGATTAGTTTTGTGCCCAAATTTTAAACTGTTTTGTATCAAAAACATCCCTATATCTGTTTTGATACCAGCAAAATAGTTTAAGCCGGATATTTTTTTATATATTATTAATGACGGTATTATATGGAATTTACTGCAAAAACAATTTCAGAATTTCTAAGGGGCACAATTGTTGGAAACCCTGATGAAAAAGTATCTGAAATATCAAAGATCGAAGAAGGGAAAAAAGGATCGCTTTCTTTTCTTTCGAATCCTAAATACACCAAATATTTATATACCACCGATGCATCAATAGTACTGGTAAACAAAGACCTGACTCTTGAAGATAAGGTGAAAGCTACCCTCATACTTGTTGATAATGCTTACGAAGCGTTTGCCTCGCTGTTGCAGCTTTATACACAATCTCTTCCGAAAAAACTGGGAATTGACAAGGAAGTATATATTTCTTCTACCTGCAAGTATGGCAAAGATATTTATATCGGGGCATTTACCTACATTGGTGAAAATGTTAAAATTGGCAATAACGTTAGTCTCTACCCGCAGGTGTATGTTGGTGATAATGTTACCATTGGTGACAACACTATTATCTATCCCGGGGTTAAGATTTACCACGATTGCATTATTGGTTCAGGTTGCACCATTCACGGCAGTACGGTTATAGGCAGCGATGGTTTTGGATTTGCGCCGCAGCAGGACAATGAGTATAAAAAAATACCCCAGATCGGCAATGTCATTATTGAAGACTCGGTAGAGATTGGCTCAAATGTTTCGATTGACCGTGCTACTATTGGTTCGACCATTATCCGTAAGGGTGTTAAGATTGATAATCTTATACAGGTTGCACACAATGTTGAAATTGGCGCGAATACTGTAATTGCCGCACAATCTGGTATTTCGGGTTCAACAAAGATTGGTAAGGATGTAATGATTGCCGGACAGGTTGGCATCGTAGGGCATATAAGAATTGCCGATGGTGTAAAGATTGGCGCCCAGTCTGGCGTTACAAACAGCATAGACAAAGAAGGGGAAATTATTCTCGGGTCACCGGCATACAATATAAGTGAAAAACGAAGGGAATTTGCTGTCGCCAGGCAGTTACCCAACATTTATAAAAAAATCACCGACCTTGAAAAAGAAGTACAGCGGTTAAAAGATGGAGAAAAAAAGAGCTGATTTCTTTTGGTTTGTATAAATTTTTATGACTTTTGCGTTTTATTTCCCAAACTATTAAGCATTTAATTAAAGATGACCGATAAACAGAGAACTATTTCCAAACCAGTAACACTTAAAGGACGCGGGTTACATAGTGGAGAGAATGCCGAGGTTACCATAATGCCTGCCCCCGAAAATCACGGATATGTATTTAAACGTACAGACCTTCCCGAACAACCAACCATAAGGGCTATTGCCGACAATGTAGTTACTACTGCACGCGGTACCACACTCGAAGAAAAAAAAGCCAGGGTTTCTACTGTTGAACATTTGCTTGCATCGCTTTATGCACTTGGCATAGACAATGCCATGCTCGAAATCAACGGGCCTGAGGTACCTATTATTGACGGCAGTGCCATTAAATTTGTCGAAGCCATCAAAAGTGTAGGAACCGTTGAGCAGGAAGCAGAAAGAAAGTATTTTCAGATTAAAGAAAAAATGGTTTTCAGGGATGAACAAAAAGGCCTTGAAATAACCGGTTATCCAGATGATACTTTCAGCGTAGACGTTCACATAGGTTTTGATTCAAAATTACTTGATAACCAGTTTGCGCGCCTGAGCAACTTTGAAGATTTTGAAACCCAGATCGCGCCCTGTCGTACTTTTGTATTCTTGCATGAAGTTGAACTGCTTTTAAAGAACAACCTGATAAAAGGCGGAGACCTTGATAATGCAATAGTTTTAATTGACAGAAAAATTGAGCAGGAAGAACTCGACCGGCTTGCAGAGTTGTTCAATAAACCAAAAATTCATGTAAAACCCGAAGGGATACTCAACAATATTGATCTCTATTTCAATAACGAGCCGGCAAGACATAAACTACTTGACGTAATTGGGGATCTTGCACTTGTTGGGGTAAGACTGAAAGGAAAAATTATTGCAAACAAACCGGGACATTATATCAATACCGAGTTTGCCAAAATGCTGCGCAAACACATTAAAATTGAATTGTCAAAACCCAATCCCCCGGAGTATGACGAAAACAAAACACCCGTTTATGATGTTAACGAAATAATGAAACGGCTGCCCCATCGCCCACCCTTTCTGCTGGTTGATAAAATTACTTTTCTTGATGAATGGGCCGTTTGCGGTATAAAAAATGTAACCATGAACGAGGCATTTTTTGTCGGCCATTATCCCGACGAACCCATTATGCCCGGTGTGTTGCAGATAGAATCAATGGCGCAGGTCGGGGGTATTCTTTTACTGAGTTTTGTACCCGACCCTGAAAACTATGTGCTCTATTTTATGAAGATTGAAAATGTGCGGTTTAAGCAAAAAGTTGTACCGGGTGATACCCTGAATATCAGGATGGTGCTTAAAGAACCAGTGCGCAGGGGAATCGCACTAACATACGGGCAAGGGTTTGTGGGCAACAAACTTGTCATAGAATGTGAATTTATGGCACAGCTTTCGAAAAAACCGGGACTATAAACATTTTTATAGATAATAAAGATATAGGATTATGAACCAGCCTTTGTCATATGTACATCCCGACGCCATTATTGCAGATAATGTGGTCATAGAACCTTTTGTTTCCATTGCCAAAGATGTTGAAATAGGCGAAGGTACCTGGATAGGCCCGAATGTAACCATTATGGAAGGCGCCAGGATCGGGAAAAACTGCCGTGTCTTCCCGGGGGCTGTAATATCGGCGATTCCGCAAGACTTAAAATTTAAGGGAGAAAAGACTACTGCTGAAATAGGCGACAATACAACTGTTCGCGAATGTGTAACGGTAAACCGCGGTACATCTGCCAAAGGCAAAACCATTATTGGCAGCAACTGCCTCCTGATGGCCTATGTGCATGTTGCCCACGACTGTGTTATTGGCGATAACGTAATCCTCAACAACAGTGTCGGCCTTGCAGGCGAAGTAGAAGTGGATGACTGGGCGATAGTGGGTGGAATGACCGGTGTACACCAGTTTGTGCATATCGGAAAACACGTGATGATAAGCGGCGTAAGTAAAGTAATGAAAGATGTGCCCCCCTATATCAAAGCCGGGCGCGACCCGCTCTCTTATGCCGGCATCAATTCAATTGGCTTAAGGCGCAGAAATTATTCAATTGAAAAAATCAATGAAATACAGGAGTTGTACCGGATTATCTACCAGCGTGGAATGAACAATTCAGATGCTATTGATTATATTGAAGCAAACCTGCCGGCTACCGACGAACGCGATGATGTGATCATGTTTGTGAGAAATTCAAAAAGAGGCATCATCAGGGGCTATTTTGACGAAAAAGAAGAATAAATACCCTGTATATTCTTTTCTCACTTCCACACTTTTAACGAATTATTGCTTATTAAAGTACTTGTTTTGAGGCTGTGTAAAAAGTCTATCTTTTGTCATCCTGACCAAAGGGAAGGATTTTTATTGTACTGGTAATCAGATTCTTTACTTCCTGACTGCTGCATGCAGGCGTTCAGAATGACAAAAAGCAGCTAGTGTCATGTCAAGCCTTCTTTGTCATGTTGAGCGATAGCGAACTAAGCGAAGCCTGTCTGACTGGTTCATCCAGGCAGGCCTGTCTGACTGGTTCATCCAGGCAGGCCTGTCTGACTGGTTCATCCAGGCAGGCCTGT
>JAFGPL010000032.1 GCA_016936215.1 Bacteroidales bacterium | reverse complement strand
TTTTAATCAAAAATTTCAAAAACAAGCATGATTAAAAAAGTTCATGTGAGAGCGGAGCGGTTACATCCGTTCTCAAATTTTTAAACAGTTTATTATCAAATGGTAAAAAATTTTAAACGGATGAAACCCTCATCCACCGCCTTCCACAATAAGGACATGAATAAACATGAGGGTTCCACGGTATTAAAATTAAAAATGGTAACTATATTTGGCATAGATAATTGAAAGACAAATGTTTAATTAAATTTTATGCAAGTGAAAAACCAGATCGGAAGTAAAATAAAAAGTATCAGGGAAATAAAAAATGTATCTATTGAAGAGCTTGCCGAAAGGATCAACCTGAGTGTTGAACAATTAAACAGGATTGAAACCGGTGACCAGTTGCCTTCACTGGCCCCGCTGATAAAAATAGCGCGTGGTCTGGGGGTCCGTCTTGGTACTTTTACCGACGACCATGAACATCTCGGGCCTGTGGTTACCCGTGGCGATGATAAGAGGAGAAGCATAAGCTTTTCAAATAAATCGGGGGAATCGCGCCAACACTTAGACTTCTATTCCCTGGCACAGGATAAGGCAGGAAGGCACATGGAACCTTACCTGGTGGATATTTTTCCGTCTGACAGGGACAACCATGCCCTTTCGTCCCATGAAGGAGAAGAATTTATCTATGTGCTGGACGGAACTGTTGAAATAAGTTACGGTAAGGATGTCTTCAGGCTTGAGAAAGGCGATTCAATTTATTATGATTCAATTGTTGCCCATAATGTGCATGCTGCAAACCATAAACCTGCCACAATTCTGGGAGTTGTTTATGCGCCGTTTTAATACTGATACAAAATTTGAATTATGCAGGAATTAATCGAACTAATGCTTGGTGATTTTCTGGAAAGATGGGCTGCTGAAACTCCCCATAAAGATTTTATAGTATATGCAGACAGGGAACTGAGGTTTTCATATAAATATTTCAACCAACGTGTTAACCAAATGGCAAAAGGGCTCCTTTCTATCGGTGTCAAAAAGGGCAGCCATGTTGGCATATGGGCAACCAATGTACCCGACTGGCTGACATTTGCTTTTGCAACCGCTAAAATAGGGGCCATTCTTGTTACTGTCAACCCCAATTATAAATTGCATGAACTGGAATTTGTTATCAGGGATGCAGACCTGCATACCCTCTGTATAATGAACGGCTGGCGCGACAGCGACTATGTAAGCATGACCTGTGAGCTGGTGCCTGAGCTGAAAACACAACCCCGCAGTGGCTTACGAAGCGACCATTTTCCCAAACTTAAAAATATAATCTATATAGGACATGAAAAGCACCGGGGTATGTACAATACTGCAGAACTTTTGCTTCTCGGGGAATACATTGATGACGAAGTACTTGGCGAAGCGATGCAACAAGTGCATTTCTCTGATGTCGTCAACATGCAGTACACTTCCGGGACCACTGGTTTTCCAAAGGGTGTGATGCTAACCCATCACAACATTCTGAATAATGGTTTCGATATCGGTGAATGCCAGAAATTTACTTCTGAAGACAGGCTTTGCCTGCCGGTACCGCTTTTCCACTGCTTCGGCATTGTGCTTGGTGTGATGGCCATTCTTACCCATGGCGCCACACTTGTTATACTCGAAAGCTTCGACCCTTTACTGGTACTGGCATCGGTGCAAAAGGAGAATTGCACGGCATTGTATGGTGTGCCTACCATGTTTATCGAGGAATTAAAACATCCCATGTTTAATATGTTTGACCTCTCTTCGCTTCGCACCGGCATAATGGCAGGTTCACCCTGTCCCATGGAAGTAATGAAAGAGGTGGTTAACAGGATGAACATGAAAGATGTAACCATTGCCTATGGACTTACTGAAGGGTCGCCGGTGATGACACAGACAAGGACAGACGACCTGATGGAAGCAAAGGTGTCTACGGTAGGTAAAGAGCTTCCCCACATTGAGGTGAAAATTACCGATCCCGAAACAGGTGAGGAGCTTCCGCCCGAGGTTCAGGGTGAAGTTTGTTGCCGGGGGTACAATGTAATGAAAGGTTATTACAATAGACCAGAAGAGACAGCCCGGGTAATTGATAAAGACGGTTGGCTTCATTCAGGCGACTTGGGGGTTAAAACGAAAGACGGGTATTTTAGGATTACCGGAAGGATAAAAGATATGATCATCAGGGGAGGTGAGAATGTATACCCCCGCGAAATAGAGGAATTTCTGTATGGCATCCCCGAGATTAAAGATATACAGGTAGCCGGGATACCAAGTGTAAAATATGGTGAGGAGGTAGGCGCCTTCATTATCCTCAACGAGGGAAAAACACTCACTGAAGAGGATATTAAAGATTTTTGCCGCGGTAAGATATCCAGGTTTAAAATACCAAAATATGTATTCTTTGTTAAGGGATATCCGATGACAGCCAGCGGTAAGATTCAGAAATACAAACTCAGGGAGATTGGGCTTCAGCTATTGAAAGAAAAAGGAATAACACCACCGTAAGGTTTAGTTAACAATAATTTACCGCACCACTCTGAATATTAAACATGAGGGATAATTGGCAGAATGGTAAACGCGCTGTAGCGCCTTCTGAAAATCGTTTTCTCCGGCTTCGAAGATATTCATATATTTTTGCGGATTGCGGTCGTAGAGCGGAAACCAACTGCCCTGCACCTGCAACATTATCCTGTGCCCTTTTTTAAAAGTATGGTTAATATCCTGCAGTTTTATTGAAATTTGTTCAACTTTACCGCTCATAAACGGGGTTGGTTTTTCAAGACTGTTACGGAATTTCCCGCGTAAAATTTCACCACGTACAAGCATCTGGTAACCGGCCATTTCGGTATAGGCATTCTTAGGCCTTAATATATTGAGGGTATCGGGAAATACATCAATTATTTTTACCACCCAGTCGGCATCGCCGACAGTTGTCGAAACATACAGGTCTGCCTGCAAAGGCCCGGCAACGGTGATGTCTTGGTCTAATACTTCTGTCTGATAGCATAACACATCGGGCCTGACTGAGGCAAACCGCTGATCTTCAACCAAATATTCTTTATTGTAGAAGACCCTGGAATTATGAAAAACTGAAGTATATGGCACCGGGTTTTCAGGATCATTGGTATATTCATCAAACAAAAAACCAGTTTTTTCAGGTATCGAAAACTTTAAAAGGTGATTTTCATGAAGGTACAATGTTTCGTATCGGGCATTGGCAGGCGGCCATTTATCATATTCTTTCCAGGTGTTGGAGCCTGTTTCAAAAACCAGCGCTTCAGGTAGATTTAAATCACCTTTGTTTTTAAGAAAATGGTTGAAAAATTTGAGTTCCACCTCTTTTTGATAAAAATCCGATGTTTGTGAATTGAAAGAAATTAATCCGAGCGAGTCGCCCTTTGTCCTGGCCCACCCACCGTGTATCCAGGGACCCATAACCAGAATGTTATATAATCCGGGGTTTTGTTCTTCAATGTATTTGTAAGTATGCAAAGTCCCGAAAAGGTCTTCCCCGTCAAACCATCCACCGGTGGTTAATACGGCAGCACTGATGTTTTTCAGGTGTGGCAGGATATTTCTTTTTCTCCAGAAGGGGTCGTAGGTATCATGCTTTACAAGGGTATCCCAGAATGGCACACGGTTGTTAAAGTAATGGCTGTTTACCTTATTAAGTGGCCCCAGTTCTAAAAAGAAATTGTAGGCATCTTTAACCGGGTAATTCACAAGAGGGTCATAATCACGATAGGGCTTTCCCGGAACGATGCCGAATAGTTCGAAGAAATTGTAAGACATCATCAATGAAAAAGCGCCGTTGTGGTGCATGTCGTCGCCGGCAAACCAATCGGCTATCGGCGCCTGGGGACTGGCGCATTTAACCGCCGGATGTGTATCTATAATTCCCGAAGAGACATAAAACCCGGGATAGGAGATGCCCCAAAGCCCCACCTTTCCGTTGTGGTGCCTGACGTTTTTAAGTATCCATTCCACTGCATCATAGGTGTCGGTGCCCTGATCAATTTCTTGTCCTGTCTTTTTGTCAGCAACGTGTGGAGTCATGTTATCAAAATCACCTTCTGACATGAATTTACCCCTTACATCCTGGTAAATAAATATATACTTCTCTTCCATAAGGTATTTTGACGGTCCGAGAAGGACTGGAAAGGTATCTGTGCCATATGGTTTTACACCGTAAGGTGTACGAATCATCATAACAGGATATTCGATAAGTGAATCTTTTGGTGTGTAAACAGTTGTGAAAAGCTTTACCCCGTCACGCATGGGGATATAATATTCAGCTTTACAGTAATTGTTTTTAATATATGCTGAATATTGTGAATGGAGCGGGATGAAAATTAAACATAACAAGACAGCTAAGAGGATTCTTAAGGGGCACATATAATAGGGTTTGGTTCAAAAATAATAAAAAAGCCTGTGAAAACTTCCACAGGCTTAAGTTTTTATATTTTTTCAATATTAGTCTCTTCTTCCCAAAAGCATGAACACAAAATACAGCAACATAGCAAGAGAAGATAGCGCGGCAACAACATAGGTATAGGCAGCCCATTTCAGTGCGTCCTTGGCTTTTTCGTGCGTACCGTACCCGGTAATCCCGGCAGAATTAAGCCACATAAGGGCCCTGTTGCTGGCATCTATTTCAACCGGCAGGGTGACAAAAGCAAAAAGCGTGAATATGCCGTAACAGCCAATTACCACATACAACGCTATATCGAGGTTAATAAAATTGAACGCGAAAACGCCGAAAAACATCAGCGTAAAGATGACATTGATAATTTTAGAGCTGATGTTTTGAACTGGTACCAGTGCAGTCCTGAACTGCAGCATGGAATAAGCTTTTGCATGCTGGATGGCATGCCCGCATTCGTGTGCAGCAACTGCTGCTGAGGCAATGCTCCTGCCATTGTAAACATCCTGGCTGAGGTTGACAGTTTTTGTTGCCGGATTGTAATGGTCTGAAAGCTGCCCCTGCACCGATACTACTTTTACATCGTGAATACCATTTTCGTGAAGCATTTTTTCTGCAACCTCTTTGCCGCTGATGCCATAATTAAGCGGCATTTTTGAATATTGTCTGAATTTTGATTTAAGCCGGGCGCCGACAAGCCAGCTTAGTACTACAAATAGTAAGAAAATAATTATATATCCTGATCCGATCATAATGAACTATTTTAATTGTTATACAAAGTTAAATGAACTCTATCAAATTCTTTACCAAACAGGTTTTAAAAAATGTTAATGACAGGTTGTCAGCCGGTATGGGATGGGGTAAATTCCCAAAGCCTTCGGCATTTGGTAAATATTAAGCAAAAAATCGGTGTTTCTGGTGTAACTAACAGTTAAAGTTCTAAGAATTAAAATAGTAGTGAATACTTTAGCATGTATTCGGGTTTATTGTTTAATAAAAAATATTTGGGTACGTTGAATTTTGAAAAGTACAGATACTTTTATACTTTTGCACACACTTTTGCCTCGTGGTGTAATTGGCAACACGTCTGACTCTGGATCAGAAGAGTTCAGGTTCGAGCCCTGACGAGGCAGCTTTAAATAAAAGGTTTGTGAAGTTCTTTTGAGTAGTTGGTTTTTGTATTTGCAAACAATTTGCATAACATTCTTTAAAATAAATATTATTTTGGTTAGTATTTATAATATAAGTGTTTACAGGAATAATTAAAGAATTTCATTAACCTACTATGGAAAAACCGATTGATAAACCGAATAAAAAACCAATCGAAATAATTTATATTGGTTTACCAGATAATCTTAAAAATAAGGTTTTTTGGGTCGAAGATAATTACAGAACAAATCCATTATCAACAATGTCAGGAGGTGTTGTTGTAGTTATTGAATATTGTGACGGTGAAGTATTAGGGTATGATAAGATTAAACAGCCTATCGAATACATCAATGCAATAGATGTTTTTAGAAAATGCTATAAGGGTATCCAAACACTAACAAAATATGGCCAAACTCGTGTAAGTGTTGTTTTTGATAATATTTTATTCAAAACAATCGTATCAGAAATATATTGTGGAAAATTCTTTAAAAAAAATTCTGTAACTTTTAAAAAAGTTTGGGATCATCAATCAACAGATGAAACACCAATAATTGCAATTGAAAATTATCTAAAATCTAATAATATTAGTTTTTAATCTTTTAACTCTTCGTGTATACAATACACAATCAAACCAAAATATCTCAGCTTATTTTATTAATTTATCCATTTGTCAACCTGTCAGCAAAACAAGGCCATATTTAGCCATAATGGAAGGTAGTTTGATACCGCCCTGCCTGAGATCGTGTCTTAAATCGCTTTAAAATGCGCCGTTTTTTTCAGGATTATTGAAAACAAGCCGGAATAGCTGTTATTACTGACTTTTTGTTAATTTTGGCCTTTATGAGAAAAATACTAATAGATTTATTCCTGCTGTTTGCACCTGACTATGCAGATGAAACAGACAAGATAAAAAACTGGCATCTTGTGGCCTTTTTTGTGGTATTGGGTATTGGAATATATCTTGTAAGTTTATCATTTTAATGCTCCGGTTCCTGT
>JAFGPL010000312.1 GCA_016936215.1 Bacteroidales bacterium | reverse complement strand
TTTCCATGCAAACGTTTTGTGTTTTCGCCAAACGCCAGTTTGATTTTCTACGCCAGTTCCGGCAATAATATTCCAGTTACTATTCCAGGTTTGAATACCGGTACCGATAACTTTCCATATGGGTAAAGCTGAAGTATTGGTGTTAAACAAATTGAAAGAGGCAGCTTCCTGGCTCAGCATGTTTTTATTATATATATTCCAGACTTTTGAGCCCATACCGATATTTGAATCATCGTCAGTAGTTCCCCCGGCATAACTTGATATGGTATAGGCGGGAACAACAACAGATTTATATTCCTTGCCATCGGGCATTATTGTTCTGATGGAAGTAGCTCTGCCTGTGTTGATATCATAGCTGTCATAGTAAGTTGTAGTTTTTAGACCGTTACTAATACTCACCATGTTATCCAGAATTGAGGGATACTCGACCTTGCTTGTAGAGACATATTGAAACAGTACATCGGAGGAACTGTGGCTATAGCCCCATTTGGTGAAATTCTTCAAATAGTAAAAGGTTTCCTGAACTGAACCAGGCATATCATTTGAGACAGGTTTATAATTATAATTTGTTTCATTAATTACCTGGCCTGTACTATTGATTGTTTTAATACTTAAGGGTCGACCAATAACTGCATTGTTATTCTTGATCAATGAACTACGTGCATGGGCGGTAATATCATAAACATTATCAACTGTATATGTTGGGATAAAAGGGGTCTCAGCTATATCTAGCTGATCATTTTGCACCACAACCTGATTGCCTGCAGAATAAGCGAGATTATTCGGGTCAGATGTGCTTGCAGGCACTTCAAACGTATACAAGGTTTCATTGTCAAAAGCATTATCCGGCGTTTTGGTTTTTACAGAAACATATTCATAAAATACACAGGGTGTATAGTGCTCATGGATATAAGGTACAAAAATACCAGTGTTTGGAGAGTAGGTAGTTACACCCGAAGTATGATTAGTAAGAGGTGATAAGTAATTATACTCAGTAATCTGTTTATTAGATAAACCATCATTTAGAATAATCCTTTTTGCCCTCAAACCACCGGCAGTTATCTCCCCTGACATACGTAATTTTAATGAAAAAGATCCTTTTAAGAAGTTACTAACATATATGATATTATTCATATATTCATGATTTGCGTAAAATTCAAGTGTAATCAGATTTCCAATCACACTTTGGTTTATTGGGGTAATATCCCGTAATTTTATTATTGCTGATTTATCGGGTGGCGACATTCCCAAAAAATCAACAGGCAAATCAGCTGATAGTTTATAAGCAGTCACATTACTAAAAAACGTATTCTTATCTATGTAAGTTGGGATGGGTATTGTTATTTTTAGCTTTTGACCATTGGTTTGATCATACTCCAGTTTAGTGGGTTCTTTATCAAATGCGTTAAAGATATAATAGGGCTGTTGATTGGTTGCAGTTTCTTTGTGGTAAGAATCACTTTCGTATTCAAGTTTAATTTTACCACCAGTAGGCATAGTGATTTCTCTTAAACTCCAGTTTTGTGGATAATTTGCATTGAAACCCCATATATCTGCCAGATTTGAGTTATAGTCATTAACATAATAATAGTCGAACTTATATGGTGGTATAATAGTTACACCATTGGCGCCTTTGTTTACTATTGATTTTAAAGTGAGTTTCCCTTTTGATATGTTAGCAGATGAATTGGGAGAATTCTTCGCAAGGCTGTAATCATATTTCAGATCAATTATTCTTAAAGCCTTCGATTCAACATTGACATTTTCATTGTCTTTTTCATCTAATACATTATTTTGATAGTATATCTGAAAATCATTTGCATCTACTAAAGGTGGCAAGCAAAAGGTTGTCTCTTTGACATTATTATAGATTTTTTTAGTTTCGCTATAATTTATGAGGTGACCTCCAATAGGGGAATTTGCAATTAAACTTAAATTATTAGTAGTGGACAATTCCAGGTCACTGTTTTTAACTAAAACTATCTTGTCAAGTTTTAAAACCTGATGTTCATAATTGCAGTTAATTTCTCTGGTAAGATACTGGTTAGTTTGCCAGGCGCCAATATTAAAGGTACAAAATGTATTTGTACAAGGATCAAATTCAGTTATCCCTTCTGGATAGAATTTAGTGTGTTTATCTTTTCTTTCATATACAGTATTGGATGGCATAATCATTCGTTTTCCTAAACCATCATTTCTTAGGCTTTTAATAAAATAGACAGTATGCGTTTTTGTTTTAATAGCATTTAAATAATAAATCTGTTTCCTGCCCCATTTATAAGGGTTATCTCCAATTTTGTTATAAGGTATTTGCCAGATATATCCATCTGTCCATTTGCCATAATCGAGCTTAATCCAAAAACCAAAATCCTCATTTCCAACTGTTCCCAGATTTCCGGAACCATCGGGTCTGTCCACAAAATCCGGTCCGGTAATGGCGGTTAACAACCAGGAATAGGCATATTTTCCCGAGGATATTTCATCAAAAAAAGCTTCGTCCGGCAAATCCTTAGAGGTAAAGGATTCAAACTGATAAACTGGCAATGAATAGTGGTATGTCTTGCCATCTGCAGAAACTATTGAAAAAGCACCAATACCATCGGGATCAAAGAGAGATGCATTTGATCTCGGATTTTGTGTGCCATCATTGATACTTTCAGTTTCAAGAAAACCTCTTTTAAAAATACCGGCTTTGTTATCCCTGATTTCTTTGTTTGTAAAATACTCAACAAAGTTGCTGTTTACTTTACGGTATTTATTGGCATTGTAATTGGTTGATGATTCAAGTTGGCCGCCGCTAAAGTCAGTATTTCCCCAAATGATATCGCCGCTGTGGTTGCTGAAATTTCCTTCCCTTATTTTTAGATAGGATTCAGATAAGTTGTTAAAATAGAAATAAATATTGCTGGTTACATCAGATAATTTGGGAAGATCACTTAATACGTTCATATAGAAAATCTCCTCCTCTATGGCATCAGCATAATTATCCTCCTCATCAATCTCTCTTGATTTCACTGTTCTTCCATTTCCATAGATCAGGCCGGGTTTGAAAAATCTGGGTGAAATATTTCCACCGATTCCCTGGGCATGTACAGCATAATTATCATAAGCGGGCATCATTAACTGGCTGTTTTTTTCTACTTCATCGTTATCCAAATAATCAACATTATTGTATGGGTAGATAAGTGCATCAGAGAGATGATCAAGAGTTTGTACGCCACCATAGTGATATTCCTTATCGCTTTGAAGCATACTATTATAAAAATAGAGTACGCCGAATTCACTTTTAGATTCTTTCTGGAAATAAAAGCTTTTTATTGTGCTTTGCCCAAAATGAACAAAATATAAATCTAGATTCCATTCTTTACTTGTTGTATAAACATTTTGCGAACTGGCAATTAATCTATTGCTGGTGCGGAACCCTACAGAATTAAAGGTCGCATTAGTTCCTTCACTACTAAAAGAAATTCCTACACTTGCAATTGGTCCAAATGAACGAGACTTACCATTCGAGCTATTCGATACTGAAAAGGATACAAGGGAAACGCCAATATTAAAATACCCATTCGAATTATACGATAAGTTTAAGTTTCCAAAGGAAACGCCCACTCCAACTCCACTTGTTCCAAAGCTTGCTGATACCCCCATTCCATTTGGGCTACCAATTCCGACGAAATTATCATAACCATGACTACCAAAGGAATTACCGAAGTAAACGTTACCGAGGCCAACAGATCCTCCGAAAGACCAGTCATCTCCCCAGGAGATTTCTGTTCCACACATAATCATATAAATAGGTACCCAACACCCGGTAGAGTTTTTTTCATAGTCTCCTAAATAATCATAGAAAGTAGTATGGGTTCTACCTTCATTCATGTCATCAGGGGTTCCCAAGACAGTGCGGTTAATGGCTCCAACATTCAGATTCCAACCCAGTCCCACCCACGATGCTTCCTGATCCATGGCAATGCCTGCATGATAATTGATGGCAATGGGGAAGTCACCTTCAGGACTTGGTATGCTCAACAGTGGCAGCACATAAGATACATCACCTGTAACCAGGTTAACCATGTCGGTAGCATCTACCGGTTCAAATTGCATGGCTTCAGGGGCATTGGGACCTGAGTTTTGCGATTTAGCTATGGGTGAATAGCACATTGCCAATGAAAGGCAAAACAGGGGAAATAGTTTCAGGTGTTTCATCTGATAGAGTAATTATGGTATTGTTCTGGTTTCTTACTGGGCTGTTATATTTAGTCTAATTTATTAATATCCTTTAGTTTCGGAGCTTTTTTTATGTTCCTTACCTTTGTTTTGAACCTGACATCTCCGGTATACAAACCAAATTCATTAATTTTCAGGGTGAGGTTTTCATTTGGTTTTAGTTGTTTCTTCTCGAATACGAACAACACATCTGTGCCGGCAGACATTCCGTAAGTACGCGGACATTGGTAGGTAATGAGTTTAAGTGTGTCAAGAGATTCGGTTACAAGACTGACATAATCGTTCATACCAAAAGAAAGGGTGTTCACCATATTGGAAAACCATTCACGATCAACAGCGGAGCTTAGTATCTCTCTACCTTGTAGTGATACCGAAAGAAGGAAATAGTATTGCTTTGCATAACGTGCACGAATTTCCCCGGCCTTTTCTTTTGTGATGCTGTCAGTTACCTTTATCTCCTGCCAGGCTAACAGATCAGAAGGTTTATAAACCATTTTCAATTGCACTCCATTAATGAGTTTTTGTTCTATAAGACCGTGCTTTTCATCATTAATGTATTCCAGTAGCTTTTCTTCCTGTAAGCTTCGTTTGCACGAAAAACACAGGCATACGACAAGCAGCAGCATTGCTGTAAAAGAAACAGGATACTTATTTTGCAGGGAAATGAAAGACTTCATAAAATCACTGAGATATGAGAAATGATATAGTAATCATATTGCGCCTATTATAATTATCGGGCTTTATTTCTTTGCTTTATTATATTGTTCATTCAGTCCCTTAATTATTTCTTCTGTGATATTCCTGGCTTCATTTGCATATACAATATTTCCAACGCCTGTAGCGCCAAGGATAAATGTGTATCCCCTTTTTTTTCCATATTCCTTCAGGTAATCATTCACTTCGTTTAGCACGGTCTGGGTCATTTTTTGCTCTTCTTCCCTGGCTTTCATCTGAACGGCTTCGCGATACTGGCTAATCTGTTGCTGTTTGTTACTAAGTAATTGTTCTTTCAATTCTCTTTCTTTGGCTGACATACGGATTCTTTCTTTCTCATAAGATTTTAATTCTTTTTCCCATTCCGAAACCAGGGTATCTGCATTGGCCTGCCAAACAGCAGCCTTTTTCTCATACTCCTTCCGGGCGTCTTTCATCCCTTCGTATTTGGTCATCAACACTCCATTGTCAACATATACTACTTTCATGGTCCTGCCCATGAAAAAAATCCAGGTAACTATTATCCCCGCAATGGCGATCCAAGGCAACATCAAGTTTAGTTTTTTCATTTTCAAATTACTCTTTGTTTGTTTTTAAAATTCGTTAGTTTTAAATTTTGTATATGGTTAGTGTTTTTGTAATAAAAAAAATCATTATTTTATGAAACTAATAATCCTCACCAGGATGTATCAATCCTAAATAAAATCAACTACTGCATTATTATTAGACTCAAGATTTCTAGTCTTATTAAGTTTTTGCATTTACAAGAATTTCAGTTCTATAAAGAACTCAAAAATCACCATAACTAATATGTATTATTTTGCCGTTCTTTGTATCAAGAATATATAACTCCATCCAGTCATAAACAGAGTATTTGTTATTTCCAAGCGGAGATTTATCGTTATCATAGATCAATGCGATCATAATTTCTTCCAAAGGTAAATGACTAAAAATGTTAGTAGCATAAGTATTATTTTGTTCTTCTTTAATAAAGCTCACAATGTCAGATAATTCATCATTTGAAGGAGAATGCCATTTAACAATACTTTTATCTTCTTTTGAAATAATTTGAATTGGGAAATCTATAATTTCCGAAATAATTATCTGTTTATCTACTTTATAAATGTAAAAATTTGTAATTCCGACCTCCTTTTTCGATAATAAATGAATTTTATAATTATTTGGTAACAAATAGTCAGCTTGCTTCTGTAAAGAGGACTTACAGCTAAACAATAGTAAACATAAAAAATATAACAATTTAATTAACCTCATATAATTTATTACTTAACTGGAACTTTACTTGTACATGGAATACAATATATATTATAGTCATTAGCTTCACCTTTATACATCAAATCGTCAATTACTTTTGCTGGACCCGGTCTAAAATCATGTATATCTAATAAATTTCCTTTAAGACCTAATCTAACTTTGCCTTCATATGGATCTAATAGTGTTATTTTTAAATTGCCATATACCCTACCTGTGTTATAATCACCTTTCAAATCATCAAAAAAGTCATAGAATCCTGAATTATGATATTTAGCGTTGATAACATCTGGTACTTTAAGAGGTTTTAAATTTATTTTTCTTGCATCGACAAATAAAGGCCTGCCTTGGCCTATATTTGACCAAAGTGTTGCTTCGTCAAAAGTTAAAAACATATCAGCATCAGGCCTATTTGGATTGTTTGCTAAAAAAACTCTAAGCGAAAGTTTGAACCAAAACTCATCAATATATGCGCTAGATGCTGTTGATTCAAAGAAAATAGTAGATGCAAATTTAAATAAATCATTATTTGCCCATCTATCTGGAGCATACCAATCATCAATGTTTGGAGGGCCAATAAAATTTTTGGGTAATTCTTTCATCCCGTCAGGGTCAATGAAATTAACAGGATTGTTACCCATACCTAAATAGAATGACCAATTTACCTTCAAAGGATCGGGTATCATCCATCTTCCTATGCGGGAGTCGTAGAGGCGGGCTTCAAACTGGTTGTAACCAGTTTCGGGGTCTTTTTCTGCAAACTGGCCCTGGTATCCGAAGCGATAGCTACCATTTAACAGGGCTGACACATAGTTGTGTTCTGTGCTCTCCATGGGCATTCCAAAAGGATAATAGCTTGATATCCCCGCAAGATCGGGAAGGTCATTTTGATCAGATCCATCGGCAGTTACTACGGCTCTTATGTTACCTAAATGATCTGATAATTCATAAAGGTATTTGGTTGTGGCTCCACTAACCACCTGTGCTGTACCCAACCTGGATGAACCATATAAGTAGACTTCACTTCTGGCCAGGGATCCAGCTACATTTTCATCCTCTGAGTAAGTCGACAATATGTTCCCATTTATATCACGCACGTACCAGGTTATTTTATCAGGTAATGCAGTATTTCGCCGATCAATTTTACATATTCTAAAACCCTTGTCATCATAAAAGTATTCAGCTAATATGTCTGTAGCAGAGCTAACTTTGGTAACATTGCCATATACATCGTATGTAAAATAGTGTCCGTCTTGACTATTTATTGTCATTCGCCCGGTAGCATCATAACTATAGTTTACAGGAGAGGATGATTGATTCGATATATCATTATTATACTTCTCGGGTGATACTGCAACATCAGTAATATAAGCCAACTGGTTTTTACCTGGTATGTAATTATAGGTCAGCTTATCCATTGGTAAACCTTGTGCAGAATAACCATTCTGAGACATCTTTATAATGTTCCCGTTGGCGTCGTAACTTATCAGCTCAGTACTGCTTGCACCATAAACTTTATAATCATTTTGTGCATTAAATGATGTATTGTATTTTCCATAAGTAGCCCGTCCAAGCCAATTTTCATTGGTGTACTCATATTTATACATATAATGTTCAGCCGTTGGATTATTATCATTATTAATATCCTTTTTGTTGGTATTCCAACGCTGGGCATAAATATTCCCACCGTACTGACTTTCTGCTGCTGTTAAAGGTGAACTGACTATATTCTTCCCGGTACGAGTATAATCACCACTGTAGTAATCAAGGCTCATGGCAAATACATCTCTTCCAAATTGATTGGTAGTCGGGTCATCAGAACCAGGATCATTGGCAATAACACCCATATTGGGATTATTAATGGACTTCAGCCAGCCGTTAATGGTATATATATAATCGAGGCCTTGCAGTTTGTCGGCCAGTTCAACCCTTTTGAGCG
>JAFGPL010000311.1 GCA_016936215.1 Bacteroidales bacterium | reverse complement strand
ATGTAACCGCTCCGCTCTCACATGAACTTTTTTAATCATGCTTGTTTTTGAAATTTTTGATTAAAAAAGTTCATGTTCGTTTCATAATATCTTCTATTTTGAAATTACAATAAAGGCATTGTTATCGAGTTTTTCAATATCTTCAATAAATTTATAGAATTCGGAATATTGGTCAATCGGGTATTCCCCGCTGTAAATCGTAAACTGTTTAAAAATTTTTATTACACCTTCTTCCTCACTGTGGGTTATCTTGTAATGACCAAAAGGACTTACAAAAACCGTGTCTTTGAACGATACATTGGCCTGTCCGTAATTCGGTGCAACAAAACATATTTCATCTATTTTTGAGTTAGGATAGTTTATCCTTACAGGGAGTTTCCTTTTTAAAGGCACCTCGGGATTTGGTAAGTTCATGGCCGTTACCGGAAACACTATTTCATCGCCATATCGCTTACCATGGTTAGGGATTTTAAGTTCCAGTAAAAGCTCAATAAATGCGGAATCCCTGTGGTCTTTTTCAAGTTTCCAGTTTATCAACTCAAAATTACTATAAGGTATGAGTTTTCTGATTTCCTCCTCCTGTTCTGTTTTGTTAAATGCTGAATTTAACCAGTTGAACATTTCAAATGATTCACCTTTTAACTGATAAGTTATTTCTGCATCAGATGAAGTAAAATTTATGTTTTTAAAATTCATTTTCCGGTGTATCACATTATCATCTGCACTAAACGCGGGTATATTTACAAAATGGCTGTTACCCTTATCAATAACCAAAGCAGGCCTGTTTTGTATTGAAGAGCCCACAAAACCGAATGGGATGGTCTTGTTAGTACATTCAAGCCAGACCGAATCATCGAGGAATGGGACAAGTAGAACTGCATGGTTGAACTGATTTTCAGGGAAGTTTTTAATCGGTCTAACCGGGTTTTCATCAGCATAAACCAATGAATAGTAAGACGGTATATCTGCAACATTCAGTAACGATTTCATATAATTTGACAATGCTTTACAATCACCGAATTTGTTGGCGGCAACGTATGATGCAGGATAAGTTCTTAAACCGCCGATATCTATCTGCACACTTATGTAACGTGTATTATCCTGCAGATAATGATACAATTTCCTGGCAATTTCTTTCTTATCAGAAATTCCGTTAATTAACGCCCTGACCTTCAACTGCTCCGACTCAGGCAATATATCTAAACCCTCGTTAAGATAATACTGCCAGTCACCATACGTATGCCAGGACTCAGTAGTGCCTTTTATTCCATAGTTGAAATTTCTGGCCGTTACCTTTACAAGCGGAATAACTTCTGAAAGAGGCGGGGAAAAAACTTCCTCTTTCAAGGGTGACATATAGCTTTCATTCCAGGTATATATCAAATTTCCATCAGTTTTTTCAGGCCTGGCATTGGCAATGTTTTGTTCGAAAACATTTATTTCATATCCTTCCGGGACTACTATTTTGAGTTTCCCGGAATGTGTCGGTAATTCAGTAAACAGGGCCGGAGACCACCCTGCAATTTTTATAAATTCCCTGTAACTGATTTTATAGGTATAGTATATCCTGTAAGGATAAACATTATGCTTAAGTTCAAACCATTTAATGAAATCATCTTCATAAAGCGACATCTCTGAAATCGCGCTTCTTTCTTTTATATCGCTGCTTTTCAGCTTTCTAACTGTGATACCTTCTGCATCTTCAATGTGGGCGTATAAACCGGCAATCTTGTTTTTTCCTGAAAAAGGGATAACAACCCTGGTATATTTCTCCCCCGCTCGATTATTAATTTGTAAAAGCACATGATATTCCTCTTCCAGTGAATTTCTTGACACTTCGCAATTGACTTCATAACGTATAACTTCACAGTCCCAATCCTGACTAAAGGAACTGACTGTTACCAGGATGAAGATTAGTGCAAATGGTAATTTCAATCTCACAGTTTAAAAATGAGACAGGCAAATTAATTATTTTCCAACATATTATGAAAAATTTCCGGAAACTTTATTCACAATTTTTACTTATTTTATTCTTTCAAATTATATCATGATGTAAATCAGCATTCTAAACACATTTTAAAGCTTTTATGAATCAGCCTTTTTATATTCAGTTTTTGCAAGATTTAGAAACATAAGGTATGATGCCACCAGAAAAAATGTCATTGCAATTGTCATTCCCCAGGCATCCTTGTTTTCACAAGGATTAAAAAGGATGGCCGTAATATCTTTAAACAATGGAACCGGCATTATCAGTATATCCCAACTGTTATACCTAAGATATCGCCCGATGTATACCCCGAACCCTGTTAAAATAAGCATTGCCGTAACAAAAATCCATCCTGTCCTTTTACTGGTCTGTGAAGTAACTATTTTCTGAATAGTCTGCAAAGAAAGAAATCCGGCAATGATCCCGTTCCATGAAAATATAGTTATGATAATCAGATCGTACCACTGTGGGATACCCGGCCGTTCGTACAAATGAAAGAAATCGGTAATGATATACGGGGCGTTTGGCAAAAACAACAACCAGATCAGCAGCAGGGCATAGAACTTTATCCTGTAATTTTGAATTACCGGTTTCGATTCCAGGTAATAACTGATAAACATGGGTACCATTGCCAGGAACAGGTTCCAGAGAAGGAACAGGAAAGTAAGTTCTTTGGTATAGATAACTCTGCTAATTATCAAAAGCGTACCGGTGGCAGTTGAAAATAAAAATGATTTCAATAATCCACGGTAATTGTTATATATTGTATTCATAATTAAGACTATATCTTCTTATTCCTAAGTTTTCTTGCAAAAAAAAATTGTATGTTCCGGTTTCAAAAACTTCAGCAATTAAATAAATTGCCCTACCCGTTCAATTATTTTGGGAATGAAGATCACGATCCCGGCAATGGCAGCCGCCCCGGCAGTTATCAGCACTGCCCCGGCAGCAAGGTCTTTTGCCATTCCGGCTTTTTCGTTGTATTCCTGTGTCGAAAGGTCTACAAGTTGTTCAATTGCAGTATTGAAAGCTTCGGAAGCCAAAACCATTGCAGCAGCTATCGCCAGGATACACCATTCTGTTTTCGTAATATTCAAAAAGATACCAAAGGCTATGGCCAGGAACATCAATACAATATGTATGATGGCATTTGGCTCCTTTTTTAGCATGTAAAATATCCCTGCAAAAGCATATACAAAACTTTGTATCCTTTTTTTAATATATGTTTTATTCATGGTCTTGATTTTTCTTAAAAACAGTCCTGAAGCAGTTGCCATTGCGAGAAAAAAACTTCTTAGGCATTTTATTCATCTAGCAACTGTATTCAGGACCGCTTAATTAAAGAATAACATTATTTTATTCGCCCGCTTCACCGTTACGAACCGAAACACCTCCATACCAGTTTATTTTTACAGAAAAATACATCACGATGGCCAGCACGATGAACAATCCCACATTACCGAGCAGTAACGAATAGTCTGAAAGCTGCAGTATGGTGAATAAAAAGACATATAAAGCTGTTAATACCGACAGGATTGACAAAGTTGTATACCTGTTCCTGAAAACCGCATGCGTAAATACCGTGACCAATGATATTGTGGCCGCCGATGCAAAAAGAAAAGCCAGGTTGAAATCAATATGCTCTGAAAGTGCAATGAGCAAAGAGTAAAAGACAACAAGTGCAACACCAACAAGAAGATATTGAACAGCATGTATCCGTTTCTTGCTTAAAACTTCTGAAAAGAAGAATACCAGGAAAGTAAGTGAAATAAAAAGCAATGAATATTTTACCGACCGTGTTGCCTTCTGGTATGTATCAACAGGAAATAGCAATTTAACACCGAATTCAGAGCCTTTTATCTCGAACTCATCACCTGTCCATTGTTGCGGGTAATTGCGGTTAAGCTGCAATATATTCCATTGTGCTACAAAACCCGTATCTGTGATCTCATGATTTTCAGGCAGGAACATGCCATCGAAACTTGGGGTTGACCAGGTGGATCTTAACTTTACATTTGTTTCTTTTCCCAGGGGGATAAAATTCAGATAATGGCTGCCATTAAGATCAATGTTGAAGGAGAAACTGCAGCTTTCACCACTTTTCACCGGGGCATGCGCGGTTACACCTGAAGTAACTATATCTTTACTTTTAAGTCCCGGACTAATGATCTCCGGTATGCCACACCATTCTATCTGAATCTCTTTTTTTATGCCCCGCATATCGGTAACACCAATTGTTACATAAGCCTCGTTCCATAAAATATCGTCCTCTTTCACCTTCCATTCGCTGAAATCGAGAGGATTGAAGAAACCGGAAAAATTTAGTTTGGTATTATAAGCAATCACCTTATAAATTCCCCTTTTCCTGATTTCAGGTATCAAATCACCATTCACGCTTAGTTCCCCGGGTAAAACGTGGGCAAAATTCCTTGTAGCCCGCACACCGGTTTTTGTTTTATAGTAAGTCAGGTAAGGCACCGTAAGCACAGGCCCGCAAATGGTCTGTGCATTGCCCCATTTAGAGGTCACCTCTTCAATGGTTTCCCTCTGCCTCATTTCGCGTTCAGAAATCAGGTTTTTTATCATCCCCGAAGGGATTAAAAGCAGTAGCGACAGTATTCCGATTACTGTCAGCTTTAAAGATACCGATCCGCTTATCCGGTTTTTTTGTTTTTCAAAATAATTCGTGTCCATTTTTATAAATTTTGATAATTAAAGTACTTTGTATTTCAAAGTATATGGATAAAAAAAATCATTGTTCTTTTTGGCTCTTCAACAGCCTGTCAAGATAATCAAGATGTTCTTTAAATGCTTTACGGCCTTGATTGGTAGCCTCATACCGTGTATTGGGCTTTTTACCGATAAATTGTTTTGTAACCTTTATCAGGTTGTTTTTCTCAAGTGCAGAAATATGGCTTGAAAGGTTACCATCGGTGATATCGAGCAACTCTTTAAGGGTATTAAAATCCACATAATCATTTACCATCAGCACCGACATAATGCCCATACGCACCCTGCTTTCAAAGTTTTTATTCAGATTTGATATGATCTCCTTCATCTGATGATCTTTATAGTCATATTATTTATTTACAACCATTTCCCTTTCGTATTTCATGTACATGGCTGTTCCATAAACAATATGCAGTACCCCAAATCCGATGGCCCATATGATTAGCCCGTAACCGACGAAAAATGATCCTGCGAGCCCGAGCACTATTTCACATATTCCCAGATAGCGAATATCAGGCAGTGTATACTTGCTGGCATTGAGCAGGGATAACCCATAGAAAATTAATGTAGCAGGCGCAACCAGAAAAAAAACATGATGATATAATAGAATAAGGCAGAAAATTCCTCCTGCTGTCAACGGTATAAAAAGGTTTACAAGCATTCTTTTGGCAGTATTGTCCCATACCTGCAGATTTTTTCTCTTCGCTTTACGGGTGGTAAAATAAACCCCCGCCGACAAAGCCATAAGAAGTACAATAACTGCATCAAGCACAAGAAAACCAATTTGTTGCTGAAGTCTTTGATGCATACCGTTGTAAAAATAACGGTTGATGTCAAAATAGCGCTGATCGAAATCAAGATAAAAAAATGCAACAGCAGCGCCCACCAGTGCAATTATACCTGCCGACACACCAGATAAACCACTGAGTGATAAAAACCTGGATGACTTTTCCATCAGGTTCCTTATTTCATTAAGATTTTCGAGTTGTTCACTTTTCATAGAAGTTAATTAAAGTACTTTGCAATTCAAAGTAACATATTATTTTTCTATCAGCCAAATAAAATAATATTTTTTCGCGCCTTTTAACATTATTTAAGCTTTGATGTTGGTTATATTTGAATAGTTTTTCAATCTAACAAACCTGTAACCATGAAATATATAGGTGCTCATGTAAGTATATCGGGGGGTGTGGAAAATGCCCCTTTAAACGCCAATAAAATAGGGGCCACAGCTTTCGGGCTTTTTGTTAAAAACCAGCGGCAATGGGAAGCCAAACCTTTTACCCAAAAAAACATTGACGATTTTAAAAATAATTGCGCAAAATTTGGATTTAACCCGAAGTATATCCTGCCTCACGACGGATACCTCATCAACCTTGGACACCCGGAAAAAGAGCCTTTGGAAAAATCCCGGATGGCCTTTCTCGACGAAATGCAACGCTGTGAACAACTGGGACTCGACCGTCTTAATTTTCACCCGGGCAGCCACCTGGGTAAAACTTCTGAAGAAGATTGCCTGAAAACTATTGCCGAATCTATAAATATCTCGCTTGACAAGACCAAAGGAGTAACAGCAGTTATCGAAAATACGGCGGGACAAGGTTCAAACCTGGGCCATACTTTTGAACAGATAAAATATATTATTGATAATGTGGATGATAAATCCCGCGTAGGGGTTTGCATTGATACCTGTCATGCCTATTCAGCCGGATATGATATTAAAACCTCTGATGGATTTAAAAATACATTTGCAAAATTTGATGAATTAATCGGGTTTAAATACCTGAAAGGAATTCATCTTAACGACACCAAAAAAGCATACGGATCAAGGGTAGACCGTCATGACAGTCTCGGTAAGGGTGTTCTCGGTATCGAACCTTTTAAAATGCTTATGAATGACCCCCGTTTTGATGATATTCCCATAATTCTTGAAACACCCGACCAGGATATCTGGCCGGAGGAGATAAAGATGCTGTATGGATTCCTAAAAACATGATTTATCAAAACGCTTGGATAGCAAACATGGATTTCTGACTGCGCTGAAGCTTCGTCAGACAAGAGTTCAACTTACAAATTTCAGCGCGCTTCGCCTTCCTAACGGTCGGCAAAGCTTCTGAAATTTGAGTTTCACAATT
>JAFGPL010000031.1 GCA_016936215.1 Bacteroidales bacterium | reverse complement strand
TTTTTTAACGCTCCATTCATTGATTTTTTTAACCTGCCTGCGCTACCGTTTCGGCAGGCAGGCGCATTTTCTCTGAGGCGGAGTTACTCCCCTACATCACTTTTTAAGTCAGAAACCATAGAAAATATTAATCATTCAAGGAAAGTTAGATATTTAGTCGGACAGTAATGTATTTTTAATCATAATTCAATCAGAAGGATATCTTTTGTCTTAGAAGTCATACCTCATACCAAGACTGATTGTGTATGCAAGAACATCCATAGGCTCATTGAACAAAAAATGAAATGATACAGGAGTTATATCTGCAGAGATATTTGAAAATAGTGAGAAATTCTCAATGATATTCAGGTTAAAACCCGCACCTCCGGTAATGGTCCAGAAGTAATTCATCTGCTTACTCTTTACAAAATAGCTTGTTAAACCGACAAAACAATGAGGTTTCAGGCGATAAACAGGGTATTGGTAGTATAAATGCGTGGGAATTTTCAACATATATTTGAAGTACTCATTATGGTAGGTATTATACAACAATCCGGTTTTCACACTGAATTTTTCATTCAGACCGGGCATCCATACATACACGAATGTACCTAATTCATTGGCCTTTTCATTAAATATCATATCACCGGTATTAAAAGCTGAAAAACCATATGCAAGTTCTGCCGAAACTTTTATTGGAGCAGTATTCTTTCCGTAAACAATGCATTCCTCATCTTTGCAAACGGCTTTATGATATGTTTCAGCTATCCGGATCAGGTTCTGTTCATCGGGTTCTGTAATTTCAAGTATATCATTTTGAATTTCAGGTGCATCTTCAGTATAAATGTTCAGTACACCAACGTGTATTTTCGATTGAAACAGTGCACGTGTACCATCATCACGTACAACAAATTTTTCATTATAAGGAAGTAGCTTTAGCGGAAATCCCTCCTTATCAATATAATAATTATCGTCATATTTACCCCTGTGATAATAGAGATTGAGCTTTCCTTTGACCACATACTCAAGAAAAAGCCATTCCCCCGGTTCTACTGATCTTGAAACGAAATACCTGCCGTTATCGAACCGGTATCCATGAATCTCCCCGGGAGTGTATGGCACCGTCTTTGTTTCACCTCTCTTTTTAAACTGACAATTAACTCCAAGGAAGTAGTCCCCGCGGTAGTCAATCTCGCCATGAATGGTGTCGCCGCTGAGGGTAATAATATATCCCGGCCTGTAATCAGGTTGTGCCTTTAATAAAACTGAAATAAGCAAGAATACAAAAAGGACAAAGACTTTAAAATGCATATTTGGGTATTTATTTGATATTTAATTGTATCAATAGATTTCAAATTTATTTTTGTTGCCGGAGGACGAATATAACATATTTTTTATTCGCGCAGAAAACATTAGTTTTGATGGCATAAGAAAGAAATTAAAAATCAATATTTAATGAAAAAATCACCTCTGCTATTATTGCTTTTTGTTGCGCAATTGCAGGCACAGCAATGGACTCCCGATCTTGGAAACGGAAAGTATAAGAACCCGGTAATCTGGGCCGATTATTCCGATCCCGATGTAATTAAAGTGGGTGATGATTTTTATATGACAGCCTCATCATTCAATTGTGTACCGGCATTGCCTGTACTTCATTCCACTGATCTTGTAAACTGGGAATTGATCAATCACGCGGTAAAGAGGTTCCCCGATTCATATTTCGATATCGTGCAGCATGGAAACGGCGTATGGGCGCCATCATTAAGGTTTCACGACGGATGGTTTTATATATACTGGGGGGACCCCGACCGAGGCGTTTTTATGGTACGCACTCAGGACCCGAAAGGTGAATGGTCACAACCTGTGCTTGTAAAAAAAGCATATGGCAATATTGATGTCTGTCCCCTCTGGGACGACGACGGGAAGGTATACATGGTTCATGCTTTTGCCAACAGCAGGGCAGGTGCCAGTAATATAGTTCATATCAATGAGCTGAACAGCGACGGGTCTTCTATCCTTCAGAAAAGAATGGTGATCATCAACGGTTATCCCAATCATAACACACTTGAAGGACCAAAATATTATAAAAGAAACGGTTACTATTATATATTTGCACCGGCAGGAGGTGTAGCAACAGGTTACCAGGTGGTATTCAGATCCAAAGACATTTGGGGGCCATACGAAGAAAGAATTGTTCTGACACAGGGAAATACCAAAATAAATGGTCCCCATCAGGGTGGCTGGGTGGAACTCGATAATGGTGAAAACTGGTTTATCCATTTCCAGGAATTGCAGCCATATGGCAGAATAACACACCTTCAGCCTGTAAAATGGATTGATGACTGGCCCGTAATGGGCAGCGATGAAGATAAAAACGGCACGGGTGAACCAGTATTGGAATATCAGAAACCAAAAGTAAATAAGCCTTCTGAAATAAAAATCCCCCAGACAACAGATGAATTTGATAATGATAAACTGAGCCTCACCTGGCAATGGCAGGCTAACTATTTTGACCACTGGTATTCGTTGGACAAGAAGAAAGGATCGCTGAGGCTATACGCGCAGTATAATCCCAACTCCCATTCGCTTTGGATGGTGCCGAACATGCTGCTGCAAAAATTCCCTGCACCTGTTTTCTCAGCCACAACAAAAATCAATGTCACAAACCTGAAAAATGGTGAAAAAGCCGGGCTGATTATCATGGGACTGGATTATGCATCACTTCTGCTTTCGCCATCAAAAAACGGATACGAACTTTCTTTTGCAACATGCAAAAAAGCCGATACAGGAGCAGATGAAAAAGTCCAGGCCAAAGTACAAACCGGCGAGGAAGAAATCTACCTGAAAGTAAATGTAGACCAGTCAGGTAAGTGCAGGTTTGCTTATAGCAAAAACGGAAAAGATTTTGAATTTATCGGTGAAACATTTCAGGCCAGGGAAGGAAAATGGATCGGGGCGAAAGTCGGTCTTTTGGCCATCTCAGGACAGGAAACAGGTCTGAAAGGATTTGCCGATTTTGAATGGTTCAGGATTGAATAGGGATTATGGGTTAAGAATCAATGTCGTTTAATTAAACTTTGTGAAACTTTCCGCGAGCGCTAAAGCTACTCTGCGGAGTGTCTCCGCCGAAGGCTTCGACCGCCAAAGGCGGAGGCGCTGAGACTTTGTGTCTTGGTGGCATAAAAACCATAGCCACAAAGTCTCTAACCTGTCCGCCGCTTTGCTCTGGCAGGCGGACCTGTCCGCCAATTCGCTTTGGCAGGCGGAGACACAAAGGTATCACAAAGGAAATAAAAATAGTAAAGTCATTCTCTTTATTAAACGACATTGGGTTAAGAATTGTAATTTGATGGTTTTTAGCGAAGAAATTTGAGAAATGTGAATTATATACTTCAATAAATTAATAGCATATAGTTTAACATATAGCCCTGTCAGGGTTTGAAACCCTGACAGGGCTGGTACAGATTATAATTTTTCCGAATAACCGATATTGATAAATACATAAAGAACATGAAAACTAAAAGTTTATATATTGCAGCCACCACTATTGGTTTGTCATTTTGCATGCCCATAGTAAGCCATGCACAGGAAAATGATAAAAGTAACGAGCTCAAAATCTGGCATACACACCCGGCCTCTGAATGGGAAAATGCACTGCCGGTAGGCAATGGCCGATTGGGAGCAATGGTCTTTGGAGGAATCGAAAAAGAGCGGATTCAGCTTAATGAGGAAAGTGTATGGGCGGGCAGAAAGCATGATTTTCACAATCCACAGTCTCTTGAGGGACTTAAGGAGGTAAGACAACTACTTTTTAACGGTGAATATACAGATGCAGAAAAAGTGGCACAGGAAAAAATACTGGGCAGTAAGAATTGGAATGAAGTTCATTCGTATCAGACTCTGGGAGACCTTCAGCTTGATTTTGGCAATTACAGGGCTAAAGGCAATTACAGAAGAGAACTTAACATTGAAAATGCCATTGCTAAAGTTGTTTATGAAGCAAACTGGACAACCTACACCCGTGAAATCTTCTCAAGTGCACCCGACCAGGTAATGGTTATAAGACTTACATCAGAGAGAAAAGATGACATCAGCTTTACAACCAGGTTGACAAGACCGGGAAACAAAGCGCTAATTGAGGTATCAGGCAACGATATTGTCATGAGCGAACATGTGGGCAATGGTATTGGAGTTAAATTGGTTTCCCGGTTAAAAGTAATTCCGGATGGTGGCACCGTTATTTCTGGTGGAGACAGTATCGGTATTGAAAAAGCAAATGCAGTGACAATACTATTGACTGCAGCAACCGACTACCGGGGAGGCGACCCATGGAAAATCACTGCACAGCAGATGGATGCTGCTTCATTGAAATCATACAGCAGCTTAAAAGAAGCCCATGTTGCAGATTACCGCAGCTATTTCGACAAGGTGAAATTTGATATCGGATCAACCGATGCAGTTTATTTTCCTACCGACAGCAGGATAGATGCGATGAAAAACGGCTATGTTGACCCGCACCTGATACAGCTTTATTACCAGTTTGGCAGGTACTTACTTATAAGCAGTTCAAGACCGGGATGCCTGCCTGCCAACCTGCAGGGTATCTGGGCTGACGGATTAACACCTCCATGGAGCGCCGACTACCATATCAACATCAATATACAAATGAATTACTGGTTGTCTGAACTGACGAACCTGTCGGAGCTTCACATGCCATTTCTTGAATTTATAAATGATTTAAGGGAAGATGGTCGTAAAACTGCCAGAGAAGTATATGGATGTAAAGGAATTGTGGCTCATTACACCACCGATTTATGGCATTTCACCGAGCCCGAGGGCAGAATCAATTATGGCATGTGGCCGATGGGAATCAATTGGAGTTGCCAGCATCTTTGGGAACACTATTTGTTTACAGAAGATAAGGCATGGCTCGATACTTTCGCATATCCGATAATGAAAGAAGCATCTGAATTCTGCCTTGACTGGCTTGTTAAAGACCCAAAAAGCGGCAAATTGGTCTCGGGGCCTTCGATATCGCCAGAAAACAGTTTTAAAACAAAAAATGGCAAAACTGCCTCAATGGTAATGGGGCCAACTATGGACCAGATGATTATAACTGAACTGCTTACCAACACAGTTGATGCTTCAAAAATCATTAACCGTGATGCTGCTTTCAGAAAAAAAATCGAAAAGACGCTGGCTAACCTTTCACCCATGAAAATTGGCAGTGACGGGCGATTGATGGAATGGACCGAGGAATTTGAAGAAGCCGAACCCGGACACAGACATATTTCGCAACTATACGGGTTACACCCTTCGAACCAGATCACCAAACAGAAAAATCCCGAATTTCTTGAAGCTGCCCGTAAAACAATAGATTACAGGCTTGCTCATGGCGGTGGCCATACAGGATGGAGCCGTGCATGGATCATCAATTTCTTTGCAAGGCTGCAGGATGGCGAAAAAGCCTATGAAAACCTGCTGGCACTGCTTCGTAAATCTACACTTCCTAACCTGTTCGACACGCACCCCCCGTTCCAGATAGACGGAAATTTCGGGGCAACCGCGGGAATAACAGAAATGCTGCTTCAAAGCCACGCCGGTGAAATACACCTGCTCCCTGCCCTGCCCGCTGCATGGCAGAACGGGTACATTCATGGCATATGCGCACGGGGAGGTTTCGATGTGGATATAGACTGGGCAGATGGTAAATTAAAATCTGTCACAATACTCTCAAAACTGGGAAATAATTGCAAAGTAAGGTATGGGGATCAGGTAGTTTCGTTAAGTACCGAAAAGGGAAAAAGCTACACCTTGAACAGCAGATTAAACCAGAAACTATGAAAGCGCTATAATTTGTTTATAAATATTCACTACTGTCCGAATAAAATATTTTTCAAATTATAAACCCTCTGAAATAAAAAGGTTTAATGATATTACGCCACCTACGGGGCTCAAATTATCACCATGAA
>JAFGPL010000310.1 GCA_016936215.1 Bacteroidales bacterium | reverse complement strand
GAACGATAGTGAAGGAACTTATTTAAATGTTAGACATTAGGCAAATAGCAATTCGAATATCGAACAAGCCAACCTACGCTAAAGCTACGGCTTACAAGCCTGCCTGCGCTGCAGCTACGGCAGACAGGGAACAAGGAATGACGAATATAGAAGTGAAAACCAGGACCCCATCTGGCTAAAGTCACAGACCTAAGCATTTTAATAAAAGGAAGTTTGCAACTTGGGATTTGGATTGTAAATTACAGACTAAAAATGAGATGCTTCCTTCGTCAGCATGACAAAGGTGATAAAGAGATACTTTTATCGTCAGTATGACAAGGGACAAAGAGATGCCCTGATGCTCACTGTATAAATTTAAACCGACAACGTATTTTGTCTTCACATACATAATCCCAAATAATCACCCTATATTTGACATACCTGTTTTAAAATTTATCCTGAACATGAAATTTTTATACCTGGTAATCATTTTCCTGCTGTCCGGTTTGAATTCGCATAGTCAGGGCAGCTTTGAGGAGATATGGATTTCAGATGACCTGAAGTTGTTGAAATTATCAGAAGATGTTTTTGTGCATGTTTCATACCACCACCTTCCCGGCACCGGTCGTTTTCCATCCAACGGAATGGTGTACATCAATGGGTGTGAGGCATTGCTGTTTGATACCCCGATGACCGATTCCCTAACCCGGGCATTAACAGTATGGCTTGAAGATTCAATGCACCTTCAGCTTACCGGTTTCATACCAAACCATTGGCATGACGATTGCATGGGCGGGCTTGGTTACCTGAAAAGTCACAAGGTAAGGTCGTGGACAAACCAGATGACGATTGATATAGCAAAGACAAAAAACCTGCCTCTCCCTGATATTGGTTTTGAAGACTCCCTGCTACTGAAGTTTGGCGATAAAACGGTTGAGTGTTATTATCCCGGTGTGGCCCATTCGCTTGATAACATTGTGGTATGGCTGCCGGAAGAGAAAATTTTGTTTGCCGGTTGCATGGTTAAAAGCATAAATTCAAATAACCTGGGTAACACTGCAGACGGGGATTTAAAGGCTTATCCCGAAACCATTGGCAGGGTTATGAAAAGATATCCAGATGCCAAATTTATAATACCTGGTCACGGGGAACCGGGAGGATTTGAACTGCTGGAACATACATTAAAATTATCGAACAATTAAGACCCAATATAGATTAAAAATAATATGTCAAAGGGACCATTAATAACGCTTATTGTGCAGGCAGGGCGCAGGTTTACTGTCAGATTGATGATACCTGAAAGAAGATCCCTCGACTTCGCTCGGGATGACAATCACACATCTGGTTCTTTTTACATAAGTAGCGCCTGCCCATTATACAACTAAGGCAAACGGGAAGTCGGGATTAAATTCTTTTAATGAAATTATTAAAAACCATAAGATGAAAAAAACAATTCTTCTGTTTTCCGTTCTATTATTTGCTTTCAGCTACGAACAACAGCGGCCGGTTCATATTTTTATGATCGGCGATTCGACGATGGCAAACAAATCACCTGAAGCAAAACCAGAAACCGGCTGGGGAGAGGTGTTGCAACTGTTTTTCAGCGATGATGTGAAAGTATCCAACCATGCCCGTAACGGCAGAAGTTCAAAAAGCTTTATCGGGGAGGGCTTGTGGCAGCAAGTGGTTGACAGCCTGATGCCCGGTGATTATGTGATAATACAGTTTGGGCACAACGACCAGAAACCCGATACGGCAAGACATACCGATCCTTTTACTTCTTATAAGGCCAATCTTGAACGGTATATAAATGAAGCCCGTGCAAAAGGTGCCACACCTGTTTTATGCACTTCAATCATCAGGCGTAAATTTAATGAGGAAGGCAAACTGATTGATACACACGGTGAATACCCCGCTGCAGTGCGATTGGTAGCTGAGGAAATGAATGTACCTTTGCTCGATCTTCAAAAAAGGACCCATTCGCTTGTTGAAGAGCTTGGAGACGAAGAATCAAAAACGCTTTTTATGCATCTTGGCGAAGGTGAATACCCCAACCGCCCCAAAAGCCTGAAGGATGATACCCATCTTCGGCCTGAAGGGGCCAAAGTTGTGGCGGCAATGGCCGTTGAAGAAATGAAGGCAGCAAACCTCCCTGTATTTGGGTTTGTTAAAGAATAAGTATCAGGTGTAGATTGACAAAATTGTTTATATGAACGATTTATTAAATAGTCTAAAATGCAGGTTAGTATTAACAATTTTTCCCACGAAGCCACAAAGAACACAAAGATATTACTTTGAGAGCTTTGTGTCTTTGTGGGAAATTATACAATTTCAATATTATAAATATCAATTAAAGTATTCAGACAATAATTAGAAAAGTGTTATTTTGTTTAAGAAGATTATTAACCTGAATTCTCATTTATCCCAAAGAAATGTTATGAAACGAACATGAACTTTTTTAATCAAAAATTTCAAAAACAAGCATGATTAAAAAAGTTCATGTGAGAGCGGAGCGGTTACAT
>JAFGPL010000030.1 GCA_016936215.1 Bacteroidales bacterium | reverse complement strand
TCTTCCTCTAAACTCAAATCTTCTCTTGCTCAATACTCAAACTCCAAACTGATTTTGTGGAGCTGCCGGGAGTCGAACCCGGGTCCAAACAGGAAACCCATAAGGTTTCTACATGCTTAGTTTGTTATTGTTTTTCGTGCCCGGACCGGGAACAAACACCCTGACCGGACCTTATCCCCTGTTGTTTCGTCAGGCTTTCGGGGAACCTGCCAGACTATCCCTGTTTTCGTGTGCCTCTTGACCCTGTCCCCCAGGGAGCAGGTACAGGAGAAGCAGCTCGTCCCGGCTCCTTGAGCCAGGATTAAGTCCGCCTTCACTAAGTTCCGGTGGACAAGCCTGAATCTACTGTTATTCGATTAGGCAGCAAGCGCGTAATTAGTTTCGCCACTTAATTGTTTGCACTACAGTTTTACGGGTTACCATGCGTTGCCCGGCATGCTTACTTACCAGTTTATCCTGCTGTCAAATCCATTTCAACCCCGTAAGTAACACTGCAAAGTTACAAAAACTATACCTGATTTTACTACAAATTTTGAGGTTTATCCTCTTCCTTTTCAATTCTCTTCCTGATCTTGGAGTTTCTTTTCTGGTGCCTGAGAATTTGTGCTTCGAGATAAAAAACAATCTCTTCGCCAATGTTTTTGAGCACATCGCCGCACCTTTCAAGTTTGCCGATTACACTAAACAGGTACAGCGCGTTTTCTAAGCCATCAATATTCTCTTTTACATATTTTTTAATAATAGCTGGTGCGTCTTTTTTTGTTTTGTTAATGGTCTTGTCGAGTTTAAATACCTTTTTGGCAATGGAAGTATCTTGTTTTTCAATAGATTCTACTACATTGTCTATCATTGAGATAATGGTATTGAATAATCCTTCAATCTGCAATTCTTTGTATAAACGGGAGTCTTTTTTGAGGTCGCCCCCCTGCAGATATTTGGCAATTCTGTATGCATGGTCGCTAATCCTTTCAAGGCTTTCGCTGATTTTCAATATTGAAATAACAAACCTCAGGTCCGAGGCAACAGGATTATAACAAGCCAAAAGGTTTTCACATTCCCTGTCTATGGTAATTTCAAGTGCATTTACCCGCATCTCCCTCCGTATCACAGATTCGGCAAGGTCGTAGTTCATTTCCACCACCGAAGACCTGGACTCTTCGATCTGTGATTTGACAAGGTCGAACATCTCAAGTATGATCTCTTTCAGCCTGTTAATCTCGTATTCAATTGGTATCATATTATCGCATTATTTATCAAATTTCAATATTTTTTCAACCAAAACGGCCTGTAATATAATTTTCTGTCCGTTTGTTTTTCGGATTTGTGAAAATATCATGTGTACGGCCCATTTCAATTAGATCGCCAAGATAGAAAAAAGCTGTAAAATCACTTATCCTGCCAGCTTGCTGTAGGTTATGTGTCACGATGATGATGGTGTAATCTTCCCTCAGCTCAAAAATCAGGTTTTCTATCCTTGAGGTAGAAATCGGGTCTAAGGCTGAAGTGGGTTCGTCCATCAGGATGATTTTCGGCTCAACTGCAAGGGCACGTGCAATACACACGCGTTGTTGCTGGCCTCCGCTTAGGGAGAGCGCATTTTTTTTCAGGTCATCTTTAACTTCATCCCACAGTGCTACCTGTTTCAAGGCATTTTCTACTTTGTCCTGCAGAAAGCTTTTGTTGTTTTCTCCCTGAATGCGCAGGCCGTATGCTACATTTTCGAATATGGTTTTCGGAAACGGGTTTGGTTTCTGAAATACCATGCCGACATCTTTTCTTAGCTGTTCAATTACAATTTTTTCATTGTATATGTCAACATCGTCGAGAATAATTTCGCCTTCAAGCCTGAACCCTTCAATATAATCGTTCATGCGGTTAAAAAGCCGCAGAAAGGTTGATTTTCCGCAACCCGAAGGGCCAATGAATGCTGTGACCGAGTTCTGAGGAAAATTCATGTTTATATCTTTCAGCGCGTGCAAATCACCATAAAAAGCATTGATGTTCCTGGCTGTAAGTTTATATTTACGATCATCCTTTACAGAGATGTCATCCGGGATCAGAACATTTTCTTCCGGTGAAGTTTCTTTGTATATGTCCATTATTTCAGTTGTGTAATTCATTCTATAATTACTGTTACCATTTAATTTTCTTTTGCCAGTGGTTTCGCAGATAGATAGCTATACCATTCATCAGAAATGTTAAAACGAGAAGCACAATAATAGCTGCAGCAGCATTGATGATAAACCCTTGTTGCGGCCGCGATATCCAGTTAAATATCTGAATTGGCAAAACAGAAAAATCATCCATTGGTGATTTGGGGGCAAAAGGCACATATGCCAGCGCACCGACCACAATCAACGGGGCAGCTTCACCCACGGCCCTCGACAGGGCAAGGATCACTCCTGTGAGGATGCCCCCCATGGAAGCCGGCAAGACCTGGTGCCACATGGTTTGCCATTTTGATGCCCCTAATGCATACGATGCATCTTTGATGGATGAAGGAACAGCCTTGATACTTTCCCTCGTGGCAACGATGATTATCGGAAGAATCAACAAGGCCAGTGTCATGCTTCCGGTAAGTAGGCTTGGTCCAAGGTTAAAGAGCCTTGCAAAAATTTCCAGTCCAAGCAACCCATATATAATGGAGGGTACACCTGCAAGATTTGAAATATTGATTTCAAGGATTTTTGAAATTCTCCCTTTTTTTCCATACTCTTCAAGGTAAATACCTGCTGCAACACCTATCGGAAAAGAAATAAGGGTGGTTAAGAACAAAACCCACACCGACCCGGCCATGGCTGTGAATATACCTGCTTTGTCGGGATTTCGCGAAGGAAGGCCGGTGATAAAGTCCCATGATATGCGCCCCAATCCGTCTATAAGTATATCCCCGATAAATATAACCAGCATTACCAGCCCAACGAAAGTTGCAATCAGCCCGGCCACCGAGAAGATCAAATCTTTTCTTCTGTTTATAAGAACTTTATTCATACTTTTCACGGTATTTGGTCTTGATATAATAGCTGATATTATTGAGTATGAAGGTAAACACAAAGAGAGTGATGCCTGCTGCGAATATTGTCCTGTATTCAAGCGAATTATGCGGAACATCGCCCAGGCTTACCTGCACTATATAAGCTGTGAGTGTTTCAACAGGGACCAAGGGATTAAAGGTGAACCGTGGTTGCTGGCCTGCTGCAATTGCCACAATCATGGTTTCCCCGACAGCACGCGATATGCCTAAAATAACAGAAACGACAATCCCCGAAGATGCTGCCGGTACTGTTACCCTGAAGGCTGTCTGCAACCTGGTAGACCCTAAACCATATGATGCTTCCCTGAGGGAATATGGAACCGCCCGCAAGGCATCTTCGCTCATCGAAGAAATGATGGGTATGATCATAATTCCCATGACAATACCTGCTGAAAGCGAATTAAACCCCGACATTCCGGGAATTAGCTTTTGGAGGAATGGTGTAACAACAGTAAGCGCAAAAAAGCCATACACTACAGTAGGCACTGCTGCCAGAACTTCAAGTGATGGCTTGATATAATCCCTGAATTTTTTCGATGTGTACTCACTAAGATAAACTGCTATCGTAAGCCCCAAAGGTAATGCCACCAAAATGGCTATGAGTGAGGTAAGGATTGTTCCGGAAAGAAGGGGTAAAATCCCAAAGTTCTTTTTGGTAAATAATGGAGTCCACTCTTTTGAAGTCAGAAATTCAAAAATAGAAACCTCTTTAAAGAACTTAAATGCTTCTATACTCAGTACCAATATGATGCCAATCGTGGTGAGCACTGTTATAAAAGCACTCATAAATAGTAAAAACTCAATGATATTTTCGTTTTTTTTCGTATGCATCTTAAAGCTGTAAAACCAGCAAGCTGAAAAATGATAACAGCCTGCTGGTGTTTGTATAGTATTAGAATTCCGACAAACTATTCATTCAGTCTTGAAACAAAACTTTCAAATTTTTCTTTTTCTGCCTGATAAGCAGTGTTTTCAAGGGGTATATATCCCACTTCTCTCGACAAGGCAGGTGCGTTATCAAGGTAGAACCTTACAAATTCCTGTACCTCGGTTCGTTTCCCGGCAACGCTGTTGATATATATGAAAAGGGGCCTCGAAAGCGGGGTATAAGAACCGTTTTTTACAGTCTCTATGGTCGGAAAGACAGGGCCATTACCGCCATCAACAGCAATAATTTTCAACTTGTCTTTATTCTCTTCATAATAAGCGAGACCAAAAAATCCAAGTCCGTATTTGTCGCCTGCAATACCCTGTACCAATACATTATCGTCTTCGCTTGCCGTGAAATCACCGCGGCTCGAGCCCGACTCGCCAACAATAGCTTCGGTAAAATAATCATAGGTTCCGGAAGCAACACCGGGGCCAAAGAGGTGTACCTCTTCGTCGGGCCATTCGGGTCTTATCTGGTTCCATTTGGTAATTTTACCCTGTGCATCTGGTTCCCAAAGCTTTTTGAGTTCATCTACTGTGAAATGATCTACCCAGTCGTTTTCGGGGTTTACCAGCACTGCAAGCCCGTCATAAGCTACACTAAGTTCGATATATTTGATATTGTTTTCGTTACACAGGTCTATTTCACTTTGTTTGATTGGTCTTGATGCATCAGAAATATCGGTTTCGCCTCGTCCGAATTTCTTAAAACCGCCTCCTGTACCCGAAATCCCAATGGTAACATTTATCTTCGGCTGAACTGCCCTGAACTCTTCGGCAACTGCTTCAGTAACAGGATAAACGGTACTTGAACCGTCAATCTTAATAGTGCCTGCCAGTTCTGAATTTTTAGCTGTCTTATTGCCCCCGCAGGAAGAAATTATTAGCATTATCAACAAAACCGGAATAGTGTTTTTCATTTTCATGTTTTTTTAAGTTTAAAATTCTGATTCAAAGGTACAGTGAAGAGATTTGAAGAAGGTTACCTTAAAATTAATCTTATGTTAAGTTGATATTAACAAAATTTGAGGTTTAAAGGGGTACTCAATATTAGGTTTCTGTAACGGGGATGCTAACTTAAATATTTGTAATACTGAGGTATAAGTTTTTTTTAAGTTGCTGTAAGCTTTAATTAGTGTTAACACAATGTTAAGTAAATATTAATATTTCATTATAAGTTAGGGATTATTGTTTTGTGCAACCAACTTCTTTCTACATTAGCAAATCATTCTAAAAATTAACCACTTTAATTATAAAAACATGAAGAAAAGTTTGTTGCTAATCACGGTTGTCTTTTGCCAGTTTTTTTATTTACAGGCCCAGGAGGAAAAAAAGGAAGAACCCCGGGGCAAGGTGACGGGGGAGTTTTTCGGCGACTATTATTATAAGGCCTCGGGTGATACAGGGGCATTGCTTAAAGGGCCCGGTCAATACCAGCAAACAGAAAAAGAGATGCATGGATTTGAAATCAGAAGATTCAATCTTGGGTATGATTACATCTTTAACGATAAGTTTTCTGCACGTTTGTTGCTTGAAGGTAACGACGGGTTTCTCATCCCATCAAAAGACACAAGGGGTGTGTATGTTAAGTATGCTTTTCTGCAATGGAAGAATATATTCAACGGATCAAACCTTATTGTAGGGGCCCAGTCAACACCCACCTTTTCAACCCTTTCTGAAAAAGCATGGGGCTACAGGAGCGTGGAGAAAAATATTCTTGATTATCGCAAGCATGCGAGTTCTAACGATGTGGGCCTTGCCCTCGCCGGCAGGCTAAACCAGGCAGTTTCTTATTACCTGATGGTTGGTAATGGCAAATCTACCTCGGTTGAGAATAATAAGTATAAAAGACTTTATGCAACAGTCTATGGCACATTGCTGGACAAAAAACTACTTTTCCAGGTGTATGGTGATTACGAGAGACAGAACGATATGAAATACAATTACATCATGAAGGGGTTTCTTGGCTACCAGCACGAAAAATTTGTTGCAGGGGCCGAGCCATATAACATGGTTGCAGCTACAGATACATCAGACAGCAGGCAATCGGTTTTCGGTCTGACACTTTTTGCAAGGGGGACCATCATCAAAGAAAAGCTGAATGGTTTTTACAGGATTGATTTTTATGATGACGACCTGAATACCGATGCCGGTTATACCGAGACTTTTATGGTATTTGGCATTGACTATACCCCGATAAAAAACATCAATATCATTCCCAATATCTGGATAAATGGATACAGCCCCGAAGGTGGAGCGGTTGAGAGAAAGGGTGATATAGTGGCACGTGTTACATTCAGGTACAAGATTTAAAGCCGATAACACAGATTAATAGAGTACCGCAAAGTATTGTAATTTGCGGTTTTTTTATGAATTAACGCAACGTTAACCTTTGGTTAAACATCTTAGGCTATATGCTTGTTATTTTTGTGCCGGGAAAAAATGTCTGATTTTTTTGGCATAACCTTTGATAAGCAAATATTATATCAAAATTCTCAAATGATGGAACTAATTAATATTGGAACAAAAAGTGTTGAGATCTATCCGAACCCGTTTTCGAGCTATACGATCATCACCATACCTGAAAACCTTCTGAAACCGTGTTCGCTTGAATTGTTTGATTTGAGTGGTGAAAAGGTTTACAGCTATACAAATATCATTTCGAATAAATTTATCCTCGGTAGAGGGCAACTCAAAAAGGGAAGCTATTTTTACAAGGTTTTCAATCCCGATTTCAGTTTTTTGTCAACAGGGAAAATTATTGTAAATTAAATGCAGGTTAATTTTTTATTTCGAGCATAAAGCCGGTATTGTGAATGTTTATGATTGAGACAGTTTCGTCTTCTTTGAGCATTTTCCTTAGTTTTGTAATATATACATCCATGCTGCGGCCCATAAAATAATCGTCTTCACCCCAAACAGCTTTTAAAATAACATCTCTCCTCACCACATTATTGGCATTTGAACATAAAAGGTTAAGAACATCCGATTCACGCCTGGTAAGTCTTTTTTCTCCCGAAGGTGAAGTAAGCAAAAGATTCTTAGGCTCGAAGACAAAAATTCCTATTTTGAATTTTGCATCCTGGGTATTATCTTGAATTTGCAGGCGTGTCCTGCGCAAAACAGCGTTAACACGCAACAGTAGTTCCTCGGTACTGAAAGGTTTGGTAATATAATCGTCGGCCCCTACTTTTAAACCTTTTATTTTGTCTTCGGTCATTGACCTGGCTGTGATAAATATAATCGGGGTTTTTGAATCTTTTTTGCGAATTTCCTCAACCATGGTAAAACCATCCATATGCGGCAACATTACATCTACCATCAGCAAATCGAAGCCGTTTCTGGTATATTCTGCAAGGCCGTCCCTGCCATTGTCGCGAAGGATTACATGGTACTTCGACATTTCAAGGAAATCTTTTATGATGAAACCAAGGTTTCTGTCATCTTCAATAAGCAATATTTTTCCGTTTGATTTTGCCATATTCATTTAAATTATTTTCCTGAATATACCGGTATATAAACGTCAAAACGGCTTCCTTTGTTCAAAACACTATGCGCTGAAACAAAACCATTGTGGGCTTCGGCCATTGTTTTAACATAATAGAGCCCCAACCCGAAACCTTTTACATTGTGCAGGTTTCCGGTAGGTACGCGGTAGAATTTTTCGAAAACATGCTTCAGGGCTTCATTGCTCATGCCAATGCCATTGTCTTCAAAAGAAATCAGTATACCTTCCTGGTAGTCCCTTGTGCTTATAATCAGTTGGGGTTCTTCTTTACCATATTTATAAGCATTTTCAACGATATTCCTGATTACGTTGGCAATATGAAGTTCATCAGCCATAAGTACATTTTTGGTCGCATTAAGCTTGTAGATGATATTCAGCTTCTTTTCCCCGTTATCGAGGAAACTGATATGCTGCGTGTTTAATAGTAAATCATGCACATTCACTTCCGAAATGGTAAGTTTGAGTTCTCCTTTTTCGTGCTGGGCCATATTGAGCACCCTCTCCACCTGGTGGCGCATCCGCTGGTTTTCATCATAGATTATTTGCGCGTACCTTTTTACTTTTTCATCGGGAGTGCCGGCTCCTGAAGCAAGCAAAACTTCAGATGCAAGTGATATGGTAGAAATAGGGGTTTTAAACTCATGGGTCATGTTGTTGATGAAATCATTTTTTAACTCCGACAGCTTTTTCTGTCTGAAAACCGTGTACATGGTGTAGGCAAAACTTAGGATGATGATCACGATAAATAGCGATGACCAGAACAGCCAGACTGACAATTCAACAAAAAGAGACTTTGTATGGTTGCTGAAGCAAAGTGAAAGATGAAAATACTCCTCTTTCCAAAGGCAGGAAAGGCAGGCTTTATATGGTTCGCATCTACCCCTGGTTTTTTCATACCCCGGCGTGGAATATATAATGGTGCTGTCGGCGGTTTTTACAATGGCATAATGGTAGTTATTGCCCAGTTTGTGGTAACTTACATACTTTTGCATGAGCCTGTCGAGGATAGCCGTGTCGAGTACATCAAAGATTGTCCCTGTCTTATCTATGTCGTTCAGACAAGGAAGGTTATGAGACATACGAAAGGAGCTGTCGGTATAATCGCCGAGTTCTTCAATCACATCGTTCAATGCCTGGTCGGCCCGGTGATCAAACTGTTTTTGGGTAATCAGGAACGATTTTCTGATCCAGAATGTCTGGGTGCCGATAATCCCTAAAAGTGATACAGCCGTTAAAAAGATGATAATTCTGAATGTATTTTTCTTCATTTCTCTTTCCACATTGCAAAATTAGGTTAAAAATAGGGGTGAAAATAATAATTAACAATACTTTAACGCGAAGATTTAAAAATGAAGGAGTAAAAATTTCACCCTGATGAAATGTAGGATTTGCTATTGGTGGCGATGGAGAGGCCTTAACATACAACAGACACTTTTACCTGTTATTGAAAAGGTTCATTGTGCGATCCCTCCCATTAATAACATAACTATGAATGATATCTTGAGCGGTTTGTATTTTTTCGGGGAGCATTTTTCCCTGTTCTTCAGACCATTCGCCCAGCACGTAGTCTATCTGTTTGCCTTGCTCAAATTCGCTGCCGATGCCAAACCTTAACCTTGCGTAGTTCTGATGTCCCAATACCTGGTTGATATTAAGAAGACCATTGTGGCCGCCATCACTGCCCCTGAGCCTAAGCCTGAGCTTGCCAAAAGGCAGTGCGACGTCATCAACCAGTACAAGCAGGTTTTCGATGCCGATTTTTTCTTTGTTCAGCCAGTAGTTTACGGCACGGCCGCTCAAATTCATATATGTGGAGGGTTTAAGGAGAAAAAGTGTTTTTCCCCTGTACCTGTATTCAGTAAGCGCCCCATAACGCATGGCGCTAAAACTAATATTGGATGCCCCGGCCAGGGCATCCAATATTCTAAATCCTATATTGTGTCTTGTATTCTGGTATTCAATACCAATGTTACCAAGACCTGCAATAAGAAATTTCAAGTCGTTAATAACAATTTATGATCAACTATTCTTCTTTTTTGGCTTCAGCTTCTTCACCTTCGGCCTTTTCACCTTCGGCAGCAGCTTCAACAGGAGCAGCCATACCTTTGGCAGCAAGACGGGAGGATATAACCCCTACAACCATTGATTGCTGAGGGTCCAGTAACTCAAGATTATCGTATTTGAGGTCTTTCACCTTTAATGAATGGCCAATATTAAGTTCTGAAATATCAATCTCCAATACATCGGGCATTTGAGAAACCAAACCTTTAACTTTTAGTAACCTCCTGCGCTGGCGCAATTTACCGCCATTTCTTATTCCTATTGAGTTGCCTTTAATTTCGATTGGTATATCTACCACGGCAGGTTTGTTATCGGATATTTCAATAAAATCAATATGCTGCACTTTATCTGTTACAGGATGAAACTGTATTTCTTTTATAATAGCTTTGTGATGGTCACCTTCAATATCAAAGTTCACCATGTGAACATGGTGTGTATAGATAAGGTTTCTGAAACTATTTTCGTGTGCATAAAAATGCAATGTATCACCCCCACCGTACATTACGCAGGGTACATTGCCTTCGGACCTCAGACTTTTGGTACTTTTTTTACCAAGATTTGTTCTTTTTTTTACACTAATATCAAGCGTTCTCATATATATTTATTTAAACAATTAATTTCCTGTGCTACTTGGAACTATCAATGCAGACGGATGTTATTCCCCATCACACTCATTGTTTAAAAAGCGTGCAAATATAGTAATTAAACAACAAAATTCGAACTTATTGACTTATATTTATATACTTTGTGTATAACATCGGCAAAAAGGTCGGCAATTGAAAGCACCTTTATCTTGTCAATATGGTTTTTCAACGGGATTGAATCGGTAACCATTACCTCTTCGATGGCAGATTTTTGAATACGATCGTAAGCAGGCCCTGACAATACCGGGTGTGTAACCACAACCCGTATGCTTTTTGCCCCCTGGCCTTTCATAAGGTTAGCTGCAAGGCATATGGTGCCGGCTGTGTCTATCATATCGTCCACTATCACCACGTTTTTATCTTTTACATCGCCAATTACCTTAATTTCTTCAACCACGTTGGCTTTTTTTCTTAATTTATAACAGATTACCATTTCGGTCTGTAAGAAACGCGAATAGGCATTTGCCCTTTTGGTACCTCCCATATCGGGCGCTGCAATCACCAAATCTTCGAGGCCAAGGCTTTTAATATAGGGGACAAACAGGGTCGAAGCATAGAGATGGTCAACAGGTACATTAAAAAAGCCCTGAATCTGGTCAGCATGGAGGTCCATTGTCATTACCCTGTCAACACCTGCGGCGCTTAAAAGGTCGGCGACAAGCTTCGCGCCGATAGCACAGCGGGGTTTGTCTTTCCTGTCCTGGCGGGCCAGCCCCATGTATGGCATTACAGCAACCACTTTATAGGCAGAAGCCCTTTTGGCGGCATCAACCATCAGCAGCAGTTCCATGAGGTTGTCGGAGGGAGGGAATGTAGATTGTACAATAAAAACTATACATCCGCGGACTGATTCTTCATAGTATGGTTGAAACTCACCATCGCTGAACTCGAGCACAGATGTACGCCCCAGTTCTGTTCCGAAACTTTTAACTATTTTTTCTGCCAGATATGTACTTGCCCTTCCTGCAAAGAATTTTATCGGCGCTTTAATTTTCATCAGGTTAGGTTTATATTAAATTTATGAAAATTTTGCGCTGCAAATGTAAAAAATATCCTTTCAAAAAAGAGACTGAAAAGAACAATAATTTGAATAAAGTATTTTACTGTGAAGGGGAATTCCCTGTGATACTATGCAATTGCTAATGATTCGTGAATAAATGCCAATATTTTATTCTTTTCTGACGGGACGAACCATTTCATCTCTTTGTATTTTCTAAACCAGGTTATTTGCCTGCGGGCATATTTTCGGGTGTTTCGCTGAATAAGGTCTGTTGCCTCATGCAGTGTTATTTTCCCGTCAAGGTATTCAAATATTTCCTTATATCCAACGGTGTTCAATGCATTTAAATGCCGGTAAGGATAGAGTTTTTTTGCCTCTTCAACAAGTCCCGAATGAATCATAGTTTCTACACGTTTGTTAATTCTTGCATAGAGTTCATTCCGGTCGAGTTCAAGGCCGATCATCAGCGTATGGTATGGCCTTTCTTTTTGAGGTTTTGTGAGCAACGCAGAATAAGGCCTGCCGGTCATGATACATACCTCAAGTGCCTTAAGTATGCGTTTGGCATTTCTCAGGTCAACAGTTTTGTAGTATTCAGGGTCGCGTATTTTCAACTCTTGCCTGAGGCTTTCAATACCTTCAGAATTAAAGCGATATGCCAGTTTTTGCCGTATTTCCGGGTCAATTTCAGGGAGGTCGTCAATGCCTTTGCATACAGCATCAATATATAATCCAGTTCCTCCGGTCATGATAACACAATTGTGTTTTTGAAAAAGGTTGTTTAAAAGTTCGTTGACTTCATTCTCGAACATACTGGCATTGTAATAGTTGTGTATGCTCTTGTTATGGATAAAATGGTGTTTGACTTCTGAAAGCTCTTCATCAGAAGGAATCGCAGTACCGATTCTCATTTCTTTATACATCTGCCGCGAGTCACAGGAAATTATTTCGGCATGAAGCTGTTTTGCAATCTCAATGGCAACGTTGGTTTTACCAACGGCTGTAGGGCCTGCGATTATTATCAGAAATCGGTTTTTCATTTCTTCTGAAAACTTTCCAATGGTCACAAAACCTTTGGAAAGTTAGAATTTCTCCTGTTTACGGGTAAGGTTTAGCGCCGATCCTGCCCTGAACCACTCTATCTGGTTGATGTTATAGGAGTGGTTGGCCAAAAATTCATCTTTGCTGTTGTCAGAATGATGAAGGACAATTTTCAAAGGCTTGTTAGGGGCAAAATCAGTAAGTCCAAGAATATCAATTACATCATCTTCTCTTATCTTATCGTAATCATCTTTGTTGGCAAAGGTAAGTGCAAGCATTCCCTGTTTTTTCAGGTTGGTTTCGTGAATACGCGCAAAAGAACGAACCAGCACGGCTTTAACACCCATATGCCTTGGTTCCATTGCAGCGTGTTCGCGGGAAGAACCTTCGCCATAGTTTTCATCGCCCACAACGATGGTGCCTATGCCTTTTTCTTTGTATATGCGTTGTGTTTTAGGCACTTCTGAATATTCACCGGTAAGGAGGTTTTTTACCTGGTTGGTTTTTTCATTGAAAAAATTTACAGCGCCAATGAGCATGTTGTCTGAAATATTATCCAGATGTCCCCTGAACCGAAGCCATGGCCCGGCCATTGAAATATGGTCGGTTGTACATTTGCCTTTTGCCTTGATCAGTAGCCTGAGACCGGCATAATCTTTGCCATCCCATGGTTTAAAAGGTGTAAGCAACTGAAGCCTTTTTGAACCGGGATTAACGATCACTTCTATTTTACTGCCGTCATCGGCAGGCGCCTGGTAGCCACGTTCCTTAACATCAAAACCTCTTTCCGGCATTTCAAGGCCTGCAGGTTCATCAAGTTTTACTTTTTCACCCTCGGTGTTGATCAGATAATCGGTCATCGGGTTAAAAGACAGGGTGCCGGCAATGGCAAAAGCAGTGGTAAGTTCAGGCGATGCTACAAAGCCATGTGTGTTGGGGTTGCCGTCGTTGCGTTTTGCAAAGTTCCTGTTAAAAGAGGTCATAATAGAATTTTTTTCCTGTTTATCAGCGCCATGTCTTGCCCACTGACCGATACAGGGGCCGCATGCATTGGCCAACACTACCCCTCCTATTTTTTCAAATTTTTCGAGCAGACCATCCCTTTCGGCTGTGTATCTTACCTGTTCAGAACCGGGAGTAACGGTAAATTCTGATTTTGCAATAAGTTTCTTGTCTATGGCCAGTTGGGCTACCGATGCAGCCCTGGTGAGGTCTTCGTATGATGAATTGGTACAGGAACCGATCAACCCCACTTCAAGCTTTTCGGGCCACCCGTTTTCTTTCACTGCTTTGGCAAATTGCGACAGGGGTGTTGCCAGGTCGGGGGTAAATGGTCCGTTGATATGTGGTTCAAGCTCTGAAAGGTTGATCTCAATTACCTGGTCGAAATATTTTTCAGGGTTGGCATACACTTCGGGGTCACCGGTGAGATAAGGGGCAAGCTCGTCGGCTATGGCAGCTATTTCAGCCCTACCTGTGCCTTTAAGATAATCTGCCATTTTGCTGTCGTAGCCAAATACCGATGTGGTAGCGCCGATTTCTGCACCCATGTTGCAGATAGTTCCTTTACCGGTACATGAAATTGTTTTCGCCCCTTCGCCAAAATACTCGAGGATTGCCCCTGTGCCGCCTTTCACGGTTAATATACCGGCTACTTTCAGTATCACATCTTTGGCCGATGTCCATCCGCTTAGTTTTCCGGTGAGTTTTACCCCGATAAGTTTTGGAAACTTGAGTTCCCATGGCATACCGGCCATTACATCTACTGCATCGGCACCCCCAACGCCAATGGCTACCATGCCTAGCCCGCCGGCATTAACTGTATGGGAGTCGGTGCCAATCATCATGCCGCCCGGGAATGCATAATTTTCGAGCACTACCTGGTGAATGATTCCTGCACCCGGTTTCCAGAAACCGATACCATACTTATTTGAAACAGATGAAAGGAAATCGAATACCTCTTTGTTTGTATCCAATGATGCAGCCAGGTCTTTTATGGCGCCTTCTTTAGCAAGAATAAGGTGGTCGCAATGAACGGTAGACGGAACGGCTACTTTTTTCTTACCGGCCATCATAAACTGAAGCAAAGCCATTTGCGCTGTGGCATCCTGCATAGCTACCCTGTCGGGCCTGAAATTAACATAGTCTTTTCCCCTCACATACTGTTGTTTGGCTACTCCTTCGGCCAGGTGGGCATACAAAATTTTTTCTGTAAGCGTAAGCGGACTGCCCGTAACCTTTGCTGCTGCTTCAACACGTTGTTTATACCCAGCGTATACAGCCTTAATCATATCGAGGTCGAAAATCATTTTATTAATCTTTTAATGTGTACTAAAACAATTGCAAATATATTTTTCTTTCACGGTTTATTAAAAAAAAATCCTTCAGGGCTTTTTCAGATGCAATCTTTTTGTAAAAATTTTGTCTGTTAAAACTGATAAGGATTTTATGTGATACCCGATATAATAACAAACTGATATATAAATGGTTCAAAACCAGTTGTATGTTTATGTATTAGGCATTTTCAATATTATTGTGTTTGTTGTTAAAATTATCATGTGCATAATGTTCTTTTTGAAATATTCATTACTTTGGCTGACTGTAATTTTTTTGGACAGAACAGATGACTAAAAACAAATCTGCGGTTATAATTGGCGCCGGGGTAGGGGGCATAGCCACTTCTATCTTCCTCGCGAAAGCGGGATATAAAGTTTCGGTATATGAGAAAAATAACATGCCCGGCGGAAGGTGTGGCAGGATCGTGCGCGAAGGACACCGGTTCGACCTGGGGGCGACCATATTTTTAATGCCCAACATTTACAAAGAGGTGTTTGCAAAACTTGGATTTAAAATTGAAGAGTGTTTTGAAACGGTTCAGCTTGAAACCCTTTATACATTGTATTTCAGTGATGGCACCAGGCTTGCTTTTTCTTCCAATCTTAATAAAATGCAGGAACAGCTTGAGAAACTTGAGAAGGGCAGTTTCAATAAAATGCTTTTCTATCTTGCGGGCGGATACAAAAAATACCGTCTGGCTATCACCAGGCTTATCGGGCGTAATTTTTTTCATCTGTTTGAGTTTGTTACCCCTGCCAATATGCTGTTGCTGCTTAAGCTTAAAACTTTCGTAAGGCATAAGAGGTACGCTGCCAGGTTTTTCAGGCACCCGCACCTTCAGAAGGCATTTACTTTTCAGAATATTTATGTAGGACAAAATCCGGAACGTGTCCCCGCTCTTTTCTCGATGATACCAGCAGCAGAAATGACAGAAGGGTCATTTTCGGCCAAAGGGGGAATGGGTATTGTGGTGGATAAACTTCTTGCCGGGGCTGAAGCCCTTGGGGTGAAGTTCTTTTATGGTAATGCTGTAGAAAAGATTGAAACCGTTAACAAATCGGCCATAGGTATTGTATTGAAAGAAGGTAAACTTATTGAGGCTGACATTGTAGTAGCCAATGCCGATCTGCCTTATGTTTACCGCGAATTGCTGCCAGGCTTTAAATTGTCTCAAAAACTTGAGAAGAAAAAATACTCTTGCTCTGCCATCGTATTTCACTGGGGAATTAAAAAAGTTTATCCTCAAATAGGGCATCACAGTGTTTTTATTTCTGAAAAATACAAAGAAAACCTTCAGCTTGTTTTCGACAAAAAAACCTTGTCCGATGAGCCCAGTTTTTATATCCATGCACCCGTGAGGTCTGACAAAACTGCTGCACCTGAAGGTGAAGACACACTGACTGTAATTGTACCTTCGGGTCATCTGGATGAAAAATATGAACAGGATTGGAACATGCTGAAAAGCAATGCACGGAAAAGTATTATAGAAAGACTGGTTAAGATTGGCATGGCAGATATAGAAGAGAATATAAAATTTGAAATTTGCTACCTGCCCGCCACATGGCAAAATATGTTCAACCTTACAAGGGGTGCTACCTTCGGAAGCCTTGGCCATAACATCATGCAGATGGGTTATTTTCGCCCGCATAACCGGCACAGTAAATATAAGAACCTCTACTTTACCGGAGGGAGCACACATCCGGGGAATGGTATTCCGCTGGTATTGTATTCGGCGCTGCTTACTTCAGAAAGAATTTTAAAGGAATCCCGGAATGTCTTGATTTAAATATTGATATTTAACATTGCTATACAAAAAATGTATTTAATTTCGGAACGATTTTTGAGGCCTGATTTAACAACATTGATTTGAAAAAACCCATGGTGCTGACTCAACAAAGTTACTTAGATATGCTTGATGAAATTGATTTTCAGAAAATCAAAGATCATCCGAATATTCTTATTGCCGCACGTTTCTGGGATTACGACCGTTATTGTGCTGCCAAAACCTGTTACAGGTTTATGCGTGCCATTGACGACCTTATTGATAACCACAAGGCTAATTTTAAAGCCATTTCCGATACTGATAAGGAGAAATTTTTAAGCGATATAGACCATTGGATAAATGTGATTAAAAATGTTAATCCTTGCAATCCTATGCAGGAGGAGCTAACTGATACACTGACAGAATTCAGGATACCCCTCTGGCCTTTACAAAACTTTGCAAAGGCAATGGTATATGATATTCACAACAATGGTTTTTCTTCCCTGCAGGTCTTTCTTGATTATGCTGAAGGAGCTTCGGTGGCCCCGGCCGCTATTTTTGTTCACTTATGCGGATTGAGCAGCCATAATGGCAGTTACAAACCACCGGTATTCAATGTTGCCGAAGCTGCGCGGCCATGTGCCATCTTTAGTTATCTGGTGCATATTATCAGAGATTTTCAAAAAGACCAGAATAACAATTTAAACTATTTTGCCGATGAACTTATCTGCAAGCACGGGCTCACCAGTGATGACCTGAAACGATTTGCCAATGAAGGCTATGTTGACGGCAGGTTTCGCAGCATGGTGAAGGAATATTGCCGTGTTGCCGATAAATACAGGCAGGATACCAGTGATATGATCTTAAAAATCAAACCTTTACTTTCTCAGAAATATCAGTTGAGCCTGGAAATAATATTTAATTTATACCTGATGGTTTTTGAGCGTATTGATGTTGAAAATGGAAAATTTACCAGTGGCGAACTTAATCCCACGGCAGAAGAAATAAAGGAGCGGGTTTACCGTACCATTATCAATTTTACTTCTGCTTAACAGGGAGGGAGAAAAATAGCCTCTCAGTTTCTTTTCCTGATATCCCCTCCGCTTGATGATTGCGATTCCAGTATTTCAGGGTTTCCTTTGTAATAAATATCCCCGGCGCTGCTGGAGTTGAAACGGGCTTCGTCTGTAACATATACTTTGGCATTTCCTGCGCTTGAAACATTCACGCTGGCTGTTTTTGCTTCCAGTTCGTAGGCGTTGAGGTCACCCGCACTGCTTAAACCTGCATAAAGGCTATGGGTCTGGCCAGAGAGTATGGCATTGCCCGAACTACTAATGTCAATATCAACCTCCTCTGCTATAAGGTCTAATTTCAGGTCGCCTGCACTGCTTAGCCTGATATTCAAATTACTGGTGTGCATTGTATTTTCTCCTCTTACATCCCCGGCGCTTGAAATGTTAATTTCATTAAGGTTTTTATATCCCACATAAACCTTTTGAGACCTGGCATTATTAATATTTACCTTCGAATATATTTTCAATGTATTATCACTTACCTCAGTCTTTAAATGCTCTAAAAGGTTGTCGTCAACTTCCACACGCAGGTATGGTTCATTTACCTGTGTGATAAAAACATCAAATCCGTTTGATACTTTAAGGGAATTAAAATTTCCAATATTTCTTGTTTCTTCAACAACATGGCCGCTGCCCGAAACACTGTCCCCCAGGTTGATTACGCATCCGTGAAGAATTAGCAAGGGGATTGTGAACAGAATTGTTATTACTTTTCGAATCATAACAAAATTTTTTAATGATGGTTAAAATATCAGATTAGTATATTTTCTGAATAGCCCAGCCTTACCAGTTCAATTTTGGCAGGATCAGCCATTCCCAGATGGTGTCTTGTTTCTGCATATTCTATATGTTTCGCGTGAGGATTCAGGGGTTTATCTTCTCCAAAGAATTTTTTTCGTTTTGCCTGTATAATCTGTAATCCAACCGAGTCGGCTGCGACAGGGTCAAAGCCTACAACCAGACCTTTATATGACCATACATACTCTTTATTGAAATGATGAGGCCCTACACCATGAAACAAAGGGGTAAACATTACGAGGATATTTAAGCACGATTTCCCTTTTACCATGGGCAGCTCGTAAAGTGTTGCCAGGTCGGCACATGAGTCATCGTGGTATGAAGATGGCTTTTGTGAAAACATGATCATGTTTTTAATAAGGCTGCCAACGCCAGACCATGCATGGGTCCGCATGGGGCGTGTATTAATCAGTGCAGTAGCCTTTTGAAAGACCGGGTTATTGCGAACACCGCGATCGGCAACCGCAATATTTTCTTCGGCAACACCGGTATCCATCACCCGCTGTTTAATGGCATTTTCAAGTTCGGGGGGGGTGCCGAGATAGCGCCATTCGTTTGATTTTATGCCCACTATATCACCAGGTTTGATAATCTGTTTCCATGCCTGCCCTATATCAGAATATCCGGTAAGTTCAATAACAGCCTTATCAAGCATCTCCTGTATTACAGTCTGATCAAAACTATTACCATAATCAGGTATCCTTTCATCGCGTATGAGTACTACTTTAGTTTTTTTACCGGGCGACGAACCCCATGCGCTAAAAGGGACATTCATTAAAAGTGTTCCCCCGATGGCGGCTCTGGCCGTATCTTTTATCAGTTTTCTGCGGGTGATCATATGTGTCATATTCTTTGGTTTTAATGATAAATAAAGAATATTTGTCTATTTTCTATTATTTTGAATGTTACCGGTTGTTTTCAAAAGCAGATTTTCTACTTCTTCTCTGTTGGTACCGTTAAAGATAAGCACCAAAAAATTATTTTCGCTTTTTAATGCCATCCATTTATTGTCTTCGACCTGAAATATATTTTCTGTTATATCAACGGTTAAATAATGTTTTACAAAACTCCTGTAAGCTTTGTCCAGTAAAGCTTCGTTCTTATAATCAATCACCAGCAGAAAGAGGCGATTTTCCGGCGTTCCGTATTTGGCATACACTGCATCGGTATCATCGTTGATCAGTAAAATGTTATCGTTTGAAATAAAAAAGTAAGAGTTGAGCCAGATATAGTGATGAAAATAAAGTATGCCATTTTGATCAAGTCCTTCTTCCGGAAGTATGTCAAGTATTTCGGGCTTAGGGCCTTTCTCAGGTACCTGCGCAAGGATGTTTTTCGCCATCTCCCTGATAAATTTTATAGAAGACATGGTTTCTTCGATGGTGGAGATGCTGATGTAATAATTGGATTTCCAGAAAAATAGAGCACCCGTAACATACTGGGAGCCCTGTCCGAATTCATCATTCTCTTCGTAGCGGATGTTTGAAAAGATGCCATAGGCATTTTTTGAGCTGCCCATGTCAAAGATTTCGACCCTCACCTCGGGTTCGCCCTCCTTGATATATATTTTTGAAACGGCATGCTGATAACCGTATGAAATAAACTGTTCTGCCCCGCCGTCTATGTATTCATAAAGGGCATCGTGGTCATCAAGGTTTACCGACTCAGACACTTTCCAGTTTTGAAATGTATCGGGGAGAATAATATTCATGGCAGAAATTTCAGAATTCATTGCAGAAAGGAATAATATGGGCAATAATACTGAATATTTTAAAATCTTCAGTGTACTTTTTTCGATTGCATTTTTTTGTGGCATAAAAACTTTGTTTTTGGGATATCAAAATAGAATGAAACAAAATTCAGTGTTCTTTTATGCAGGCCACCACATTTTACAACGGTTTCTTTTATTTTCATCCAATCATAAACCTTTAATAAATGTAAAAACCCCTGCTTATTAGAATAAAGCTGTTAAATACTCAAAGATACATAAAGTTATGGTTAGGCAGGCAGTTGCAATAGAAGGAAATGCTGCAAACTAAAACGTTTTTTCCTCACCTTTAATCCGTATCCTCGACCTGTATACTTTTTTCTCCCCTCTTATCTTTTTCGAGCTTATTCTTTTCTCCACAGCCTGTTTGGTTGGTTTGGTCGGAACACGTTTTTTTCTTTTTTTCAGCGCCTGCACCAGGTACTGATAAAACCTCTTTTCTGCCAACTGCTTGTTCATCAACTGGCTTCGGCGTTCCTGTGCAAATACCAATAAATAACCGTCTGCGTTAACCCGTCGTTTGAGTTTTTCTTTTAATGTCTCCTTTTCTTCGTCGGTAAGTAGTTTTGAATCATCAATATGAAACCTTAATTCCACTTTGGTCTCGGTTTTATTTACATGTTGCCCTCCCGGACCGCTACTGCGCGAGGTTTGTATAATAAACTCATTCTCAAAAGGACGGTTTTCAACAGGCTTTTTAAGATTGTCCGACATGATTTCTAAACTTATTAACCGGTAAAAAAATACTGGTTTTAACCTGAAAATTTTTACAGGTTTAAACCATAAAATTCAGCCGCAATTTACACAATTAAAACGGTATTTACAGACGGTTAAGACATTAGGTCATTTATTACTTTTATTTCAAAAAACCTGCGGGTTGGTTTGTGAATAACACAAAAAAAGTAAAGTGCTATGGGTAAATATTTTGATGCATTGAATGAAGATGTTAGGTTTATTGAGGGATTAAAATCATGCATGAATTGCGGTATTTGCACTGCCATTTGTCCCGCGGCATCTTTTTATAATTACGATCCGCGTGTGGTTGTAAACATTGTGCAAAGCCGCGATGAAGAAAAAATTGAAGAATTACTCAAAAGTGAAACAATTTGGTATTGCGGGCAGTGCCTGTCGTGCAAAACCCGATGTCCTCGTGGCAATACCCCTGGCTATATCATTATGGCATTAAGGACGCTATCGCAAAAAACCGGTTTGTTTATTTATTCGGAAAAAGGCAGACAACAACTTGCTATAAAGCGTATTACGGGGGAAAGTATTCTCAATATAGGTTATTGTGTATATCCCGACCTTGTAAAGCCAGAATGGCACCCCGAGCAGGGCCCGGCATGGGAATGGGTCTATAAACACCGCGAGAAGATTATGTCTAAGTTTGGCGCGAACTATAAAGGTAAAGGTCCCGGTGCGTTGAGAAAAATTGACGATAAAGACCTTGATGAATTGAAGGAGATATTTAAGGTTACCGGAAATCTGGAATTATTTGAAACTATCGAAGAACACTCTTATGTTAAAGCCAGGGAAATGAACCTGGCGATTGATGAAACATTAGATAACGAATACATTTACCATATTTCAAATTACAACGGTAACAACCATTCAAAAGAGTAATCAAAAATCATGAAATTAGAAGGAAAGAAAAGGATTTGGGACGATTACCAGAAAGAGATTGCTGATAATAATTACTATTTTCAGCGCAGTTGTATCAGGCAGAATTTTTTCCCGGGCTCCGAACATGCCTTTTTAAAGATACTTAAAAACGAACTGGGAAAAGATATTTGCGATGACGAACATCACACTACCTGCACCGGAATAGGTTATCATGCCGATGTAGTGCTTTTTGAAACAATAATGACCGTGGTTGCCCGTCATTTTGCCCTGATGACAGAGAAAGGTTATGAAAATATGATTATTTCGTGCGTTACTTCTTTCGGCATTTATACAGAAATTCTCGAAACATGGAAACATTTTCCTGATGTGCTCAAAAAAGTAAGGCAACATTTAAAGAAAGCCACTGGCCGGGAGTTTGAAATACCTAAAAACATTGCGCATGCCAGTGATATCATTTTTAAATTCAGGGAAGAGATTGCTGCCAGGGCTAAATACAGGCTTATCAACAGGAATACAGGTGAGCCGCTAAAGATTGTTGAACATATCGGGTGTCACTATTCCAAAATGTTTCCTGTGCATGGGGTTGGAGGTGCCGAGTTTCCATATGTTTTACAGGGTATGGTTGAGTCATGGGGAGGACAAATAATTGACTATCCCGAACGCAGGCATTGCTGCGGATTTGGTTTCAGGCAATATCTTGTCAAGGCCAATCGTGGATACTCTGTTGCTAATTCGAAGAAAAAATTTGAATCAATGAAACCTTACAAACCCGACATGATCGTCTGTAACTGTCCGGGTTGTACCATGTTTATGGATAAATGGCAATATACGATTTCAGAAATGGAGGGAAAAACATACGATGAAAACGGTTTTGGTATTCCGGTACTTACCTACGAGGAGATGGCGGGACTTGTGCTGGGCTATAATCCATGGGAGCTTGGCCTGCAGATGCACGAAGTACAATCAGAACCCTTGCTCGATAAAATGGGTGTTGCCTATCACCCTGATGAAAAATATAAAGATGCTGCCGGTAATTATTTAGGTGAACCGGCTTTCCCGACAAACCTTAAAGTATGCGTATGACGAAGAAAGTTGCTATTATCGGCGGAGGTATTGCGGGAATGGAGGCTGCATCGGTGTTAAGCCGCATGGATATCGAAGTGCTACTGATAGAAAAAAGGCAGCAACTTGGCGGCCATGTGGGTGAGTGGGATCATCTTTTTCCCAATTTCAGGCCGGCATCCGAAATTACAAGGTCTCTTTTAAATGCACTTCAGAATAATAATATCAAGATTTGCGCTAATACTGTAGTAACAGGTATTGCAAGAAAAGCAGGCTTGTTCGAAGTGAAAACGAATCAAAATCAGAATTTTAAGGTTGATGGTATTTTGCTGGCAACGGGGTTTGACCTTTTCGATGCCCATAAAAAAGAGGAGTACGGTTATGGTATTTACGAAAATGTTATCACCTCTGCCGATCTTGAAAAAAAACTGAAAGGAGGAAATGTACTCACTACCGCATCGGGATGTGTGCCTAAACGCATTGCCATGATTCATTGTGTGGGGTCAAGGGATGAGAAGGCAGGTTATTTTCATTGCTCACGTGTGTGCTGTATTACAGCAGTAAAACAGGCAATTGAAATAAGACAAAAGTTACCCAATGTAGAAATCTTCTGTTTTTATATGGATTTAAGAATGTACGGTAAAGGATTCGAAGAGATATACCGCGAAGCACAGGAAAAATGGGGTATTCAGTTCGTCAGGGGAAGATTGTCGGAGGCAGGTGAAAATATTGATGGAGGGTTACAGATTAAATCTGAAGATACCCTTTCGGGAAGGCCGCTAAAAATGATAGTAGACATGATTGTTTTGATGGTAGGTATGGTGCCGGCTGAAAGCACTTCACAGATGGCTAAGATGCTTGGCATTCACCTGAGTGGTGATGGCTTTATTGCCCATGATGATGTACATTTTGGCAGCAATATCACAAATGTGCCCGGTATTTTTACAGCAGGTACCATCACTTCGCCAATGACGATTTCCGACACCATTGCCGATGCAAGGTCGGCGGCATTGAAAATTTGTGAATATATAGCCTGATTGTTATGAAAGATTTTGGGTTTACCATTACCAAAGACCGGCAGATTGACTATGACCAGCACGACCACAGGCTGCTGCAATTTGTGCTTGAAAACGAACCCTCTTTTCAGGCCTGTATCTCATGCGGTGGATGTACGGCGACATGCAGCGCCGGAAACCTTATAGATTTTAACATCAGGAAACTGAATATGCTTTTGCGCCGGGGTGAAACCGAAGGTCTTGAAAAAGAAATAAATAAATGCATGCTCTGTGGCAAATGTATGCTTGTTTGTCCCCGGGGCATTAATACCCGCAATGTGATTTTAAAAATTAAAGAAGCGATTCAAAAATTCAGGTAGTATGGCATATCATCATTTTGTTTTACCGTTTAGTATAGGTATGGCGGCCTTATTCGCGATACTTATGGTGAAATTCACCATATGGATTGTAAAACTTGAATCGGTTGACAAAAGGTTGATTAGAAAAAACCTGTTTAGCGTGAAAACATTGGATGCCATGGGAGAAGTTTTTATGGAAAGCCTGCTGCACCGAAAAATATTCAGGAAGAATCCGATGTTGGGATACATGCATATGAGCCTGGCTTTTGGATGGTTTTTGCTTATCCTGTTCGGAAATTTTCAGGCACAGTTCTATACCAGGACTATGTTACACCCACCGTATTTCCCGATTTTTTTTAATTTTTTTGTTACCACATCAGAAGAATATCTTTTTAAGGCTTCTTTTGAGTTTTTAATGGATTTATTCCTGCTCATTGTTCTCACCGGATTATTTATTGCCATTTCTAAAAGATTTTATTCAAGGATTGTCGGGTTGAAAAAAACTACTAAACTTAAGTTCTTTGATAAGCTGGCACTTACTTCGCTATGGTTTATCTTTCCTTTGCGGCTGCTTGCCGAAAGCTTTACTTCGGGTCTGTACAACAACGGAGATTTTTTAACCGGCTCACTCGGCTCGTTTTTTGCCCGTCACCTTATGGTTGAAAAACTCGCTCTCCCTGCCTGGTGGGGTTATTCTTTAGCGCTAGGTTTTTTCTTTGTGGCATTGCCATATTCTCGATACATGCACATACCGGCAGAGGTTTTACTTATTTTCCTGAGGAAATACGGTGTGCGCACCAGGCGTGAATTTACCTCATATTCAGATATCGAGGTTCGTTCCTGCTCACGATGCGGTATTTGTATAGATGCATGCCAGATAAACAATGCATTGGGGATCAACAATATTCAGTCGGTTTATTTCCTTCGTTCCATTAGGGAACGCAGCGTGGGCGATGAGAAACTTTTTACCTGTATGCTGTGCGGACGTTGCGAAAATATATGCCCTGTAGGCATACAACTCTCAGATTTAAGGATGACCCAGCGCAACAAAAACGGTGTGCAAAACACTTCCACCTACGATTTTCTGGTGCCCCCGAAATATAAAGTGGCCGACGTGTTGTATTTCGCCGGTTGTATGACGCATCTAACGCCAGCGATTAAAAAAAGTATGCTGAAGATTTTCGACATTGCAGGTGTGAATTATTACTTTATGGATTCGGATAAAGAAGCCTGCTGTGGCCGACCGCTGATACAATCGGGGCATTATGAAAATGCGGCCAAACTGATGGAATACAACAAAAAGCTTATCAGGCAGTCGAAAGCCAAAGTGCTGGTTACATCTTGCCCCATATGCTACAAGACGTTTAAAGAGGATTATAAGCTCAATATACATGTAATGCACCATACAGAATATATTCTTAAACTGGTGGAAGTAGGCATTCTGCTGCTTGAGAAGGGTGACAGCAAGGTGGTTTATCACGATCCCTGCGAACTTGGCCGGGGACTGGGAATTTATGAAGAACCGAGGATATTGCTGAACAAGGTGGCTCGTCTGTTACACCCTGATGAAGAAAGGGAGAATGCGTTTTGTTGTGGTGGCAGCCTGGGAAGCTTCAATTTGAGCACGCAACAAAGGAACATTATCAGGGATGATGCACTTGCAAAGCTTATGAAACCCAATCCTGATAAGCTTATTACGGCCTGTCCGCTTTGTAAAAAGACATTCTCAAAGGGCACTAAAGTGCAGGTTCTGGATATTGCAGAACTGGTAGCTGCCTCGGTGATCGTGCCCGAAGCCAAAAAAGCTTTGGACATGCAAAAACACGAAACGGTGTTGGTGGAATAAAATTACAACAAAGAGATAATAGTGTGATTGTCATCCTGAGTCGTGCGTTTGTCATCCTGAGCGCAGCGAAGGACCTTCTTTTATGTATGGCAGTTTCAAAGAGATGCTTCACTATCGTTCAGCATGACAAAGGTACTAAGAGATGCTTCACTATCGTTCAGCATGACAAAGGTACTAAGAGATGC
>JAFGPL010000309.1 GCA_016936215.1 Bacteroidales bacterium | reverse complement strand
CAGCATTTCAGAATAAAGAATTTTTGAATCACTATTGTCCGGTTGAATTCAATATTGCTTATATTTTGTACCTACGGTACTTATTTTCAGCCTCGTTAGAGGCGTTATATTTATAGACTTATTTAATGGTGATATTTTGCGCCCCGTAGGTGGCGTAATATCATTAAACCTTTTCATTTCTGAGGGTTTATATTTTGAAAAATATTTTATTCAGACAGTAGTGATAAAAAAACGATAGGATTTTTAGTTGAAAAAAATAGCTGAATATTTAATTAAGTATCTTAATTTTACAATCATTGAACGGAAGATGAACGGTATTAAGTCGGATTAAAGTATACGATTCTATGGCAAGGGTAAAAAAAGGTTCAGTTGTTAAAGGATTAAGCGGTCGCGTTGGGAAAAGCCTTGTTTTTAAGACCTATGGGGATATTACCATAGTTTCAAAATATCCCGATATGAGCAAAGTTGTACCTACCGAGAAACAGAAAAATGAAAATGGTAAATTCAGAGATGCCATGGCCTGGGTTAAAGTCCAGATGTCAGATCAGGAAATAAAGCAGCTATACAAAGCTAAAACAAACGGACTTCAAAGGCCTCACAATATTGCGCTTGCTGATTATTATAACCCTCCGGTGATAAACAGTGTTGAGGTTTCCATTGCGCAGCCCTCCAAGGCCGACCAGGTTCTGATAGATGCAACAGACGATTTTATGGTGACAAGGGTGGAAGTTGAAATAAAAGATGCTAATGGCAACCAGACAGAAAAAGGAATGGCCCTGCATATGCGGGATAATAAATGGTTGTATGCTGTAAAACGGATTTATCCTTCGTCTGCAGGTCTGAAGATAACTGTCAGGGCATGGGACAGGCCTGAAAACTGCACAGAAAAAACCGTATAACGGCAAACTCTTATTTTTGAATGGTGCATTATTTCCTTATGACTTATTATAATTTCTGCCTGACAATTTGAAGAGGCAGTTCTTTATACAGTCTTTTTTCGGGTATCCGAATCTATAGTTTTCCCTGGGGTTACATGCGCGTGAATATTTTCTATAAAAAATTAATTTTTAACGTGTTATCGTTAGTTTAGTAATTTTTTATATCTTTGAACCGTTTTACGTTGTTTTGTGATTTTATCACATAAAAACCCTAAATAATTAAACCCAATGTTTGTTTTTAACCCTAAAAGGTTATTTAGTGGAAATAGTCAGTCTTTATTTGTAATCATTTTTAATTTTTTTCTGATTTTTCAATTGACTTTTGCTATTGATGCAAAAGCCCAGAATTTTTCAGGAGGGGACCTGCATTCACTTGGTTTGAAAGCCGATGGAACTGTCATCTGCTGGGGTGGTAATACATGCGGGCAATGCAATGTAACTGTGCCAAACTCGGGATTTGTTGCTGTTGCTGCCGGCGGGTACCATTCAGTTGGACTTAAATCCGATGGCTCGGTCATATGCTGGGGAAATAACACCTGTCACCAGTGTGAGGTTCCATTGTCAAATACAGGTTTTGTGGCTGTATCGGCCGGATTGTACCACTCTGTCGGGTTAAAGGCTGATGGCACTGTGGTTTGCTGGGGCTACAATGTCTTTAACCAGTGTGATGTTCCTTCACCTAACTCACGTTTTGTTGCCATTGACGCAGGGGCCAGGTTTACTGTCGGTTTAAAGGCCGACGGCACAATTGTGTGCTGGGGACAAAATTCTTTGGCACAGTGCAATGTTCCTTCACCAAATTCGGGATTTATATCTGTCAAAGCCGGGTATGATCATACCATCGGATTGAAATCTGATGGATCGGTGGTTTGCTGGGGCAACAACATGTTTGGACAGAGCAACCCTCCTTCACCAAATTCCGGGTTCGTTGCCGTAAAGGGTGGATATAATTTTTCAATCTGCATGAAGTCCGACAGTTCTGTGCTTTGCTGGGGTGATTATTTTTACGGTCAATGCGATGTTCCATTGCCCAATGGTTCGTTTGTAGCCATTAATGCAGGCTATTCTTTTTCTGCCGGGATGAAATCGGATCACTCTCTTGTATACTGGGGCATAAATACTGACGGACAATGCAATATTCCCACACCCAACTCAGGTTTCAGACAGATTGAGCCTCCGGTTGCAATGGCAGCCGGAAAAATTACGGGTACTTCATTTACTGCCCGATGGAATTCTGTATTTACAGCTAAAGGTTATCTGCTCGACGTTTCAACACAACCCGATTTTTCTGTCTGCGATGTTTTGAATAATATGAACATCAGTGGCCGCAATAATATAAGCTTCCCCGTAACCGGACTTTCGCCCGGAACAAACTATTATTACAGGGTGAAAGCTTATAATGATTTTGAGATAAGTCATAATAGTGTTACAATCAGCACAGTCACAAACCAGGTTCAGTCGCAGGTTATTAAATTCAACCCGTTACCGGTTGTAACATATGGAGATGCTGCTTTTAAAGCTGTTGCCACCGGAGGCGCTTCCGGTAACCCTGTAGTTTTTACAAGTTCGGATAATACTGTGGCTACCTGTTCTGGAACAAATGGTTCTGTAATTACAATACTTAAGGCAGGAAGTTGCACGATATATGCAGATCAGGCAGGAAATGAAAATTATAATCCGGCGCCACAGGCTGAACAGGTGCTGACTATATTGCCCAAAGAGGTTACTGTATGTGGGTTAACCGCATCAGGGAAAATTTATGACGGAAATGTCAATTGTATATTGTCTGCTTGCAAAACCGATGGTGTAATCAATACAGACAGTATAGGCTTATTTTCAGGGATCGGGTGCTTTAAAGATAAACATGCAGCCGCAGAAAAACCGGTTACACTCTCCGGATTTTTGCTAACCGGCAAAGACAGCGCCAAATACAAACTCATATTGCCTGACGGGCTGACAGCAAGCATCGAGAAAGCTCCTTTGATCATCGGAATTACAGCACAGGATAAATTATATGACGGAAATTCTAATGTACTTGCTGAACCATTTGTGATTAGTGGATTGATAACCGGGGACAACATTTCACTGAAAATTGTGAATGCAAGGTTTGAAAACAGCGCAGTCGGGAATGACAAGATAGTAACTGCCATTATCTCGATGGAAGGTTCTGATGCGGGTAATTACACTTATAATGATACAGCATCAACCCATGCAAACATTATGGGGGCAATACTCCCGGCTACCATTCAGACAAATCCAGATGCCGAATATATCAGGGGGGGAAATCCGCTTACTTTTATCATCACCTATCCTGAAGCCATTAGCCCTGACCTCGCGAAACCAAGACTTTATCTGAACGGCGCCGGTATCAATGAAGATTTTACAATGTTTACAACAGATAATATTACATGGATATGCAACTGGAACCCTCCCGTTTTGGGAAACGGGACAATAAAGATTGATGCCGGTTTTAATGATGCGGCTATTCTGCATACAGTGAGTGGAAGGACCTCTGTTGTTCTTGATAATGAGAAACCGGGAATAATGTTTCCGACATTACCTGCAACAGTTACCATGTCAGTTAATGCAGATATAAAAATTGCATTCAGTGAGCCGGTAATGCCCTTATGGCAGGATTTAACAGATGCTGTTTCAATAAGGGAAGGAAGCGCTGACGGTGTCGAAATTCCTGTAACATTATCCGATATTTCATCCGGATGGATTACCAGTTTTACCATACAAGCCGGTTTAAAATGTAATATGCAATACTATCTTGTTGTAAGGGAAGTCTCTTTTGTTGACAGGGCAGGTAACGAAACAGCAAAAGCGGAGAAAAGCTTTGTCACGGATTCAAATCCTGATTCGCCAGTTGTCCAGACATTAAGCGAAAATGCTGTATTGTGCCCGAATGATCTGCTTACGGTTGCAAATTTTTGCAGGTCGTATTCATACCAGTGGTTTTACGAAGGAAATCCTGTTGACGGCGAAAACGGGCCTCAATTCAGGCTGCCTGCCGATGGATCCGGATATTATACCGTTGGTGTTGTAAATCCTGTCACGGGTTGCAGTTCTGTTTCAGAAGGTGTTCAGATTCAGGTATATCCTGTTATTATACCGGAAATATACGAAAAAAGTGAGCCCGGTTTGGTTTCTATCCTGATTGTTGATAACCTTGCAGATACCTACGCTTCCTATTCATGGACCTATGCCGATGGTACCCCGCTGCCTTCGGATATAGTGAACAACCGCCAGTTTTTAACGCTTACGGGTACCGAATTAAATGAAGAATATATTGTAAATGTTACCGATAATAATCATTGCCTTGTGCAGTCTGAGGTTATAAAAATTACCGGTGCAGAAGCAGCAGCAGTGCTATATCCTACAACGGGAACCGGAATTTTTTATTTGGACATAAAACATCCTCAAAACGGGATTATCGCCATCCGGGTTTTTAATCAGGCGGGCGTCATGGTAAAGGAAGACAGGTTGATAAAATCTTCAATTGCAGAGACATTCACGATCAATATGAATGGTTCACCCTCAGGACATTATTTGGTTGAGGTTGGTTTGAATGGTTTCAAAACAGTTAGTAAAATATTTGTAAAGTAGTGTTTTGGCAGATGAAAAACGACAACAGATATATGATTTTAATAAAGTTTTCTGCCTGTTTTGTTTACTTACTTATATTTATTTTTTCTACCCTCAGGGGACAGCAAAATAACATCTATCCATTTGATTATTCTCCCCGTTACCAGGTTAAAACATGGCTGGCGCCGTTTCAAACCAATATGAAAAGCGATAACCTTCAACCGGCTGTCTTTTCTCCAGGTTTGGGTGGTGGTGCTGATTTTTTATTCTATCTGGTCAATACCGGGAGGTTAAAACCTGCAATTGCTGTTGGATTGAATGTCTGCTCGTACAATTCGTCCTGCAGTGTGAACTATAACGATTCTTTATGGACCACCGACCCGGGCAATGACCGTGTACATATCTATGAACAGGCCCGGATAATAGAAAAGCAAAAGGCAGTATATGTTTCAGTTCCCTTGCAGTTGCATTTGGATTACTCTGTTTCAAAGCGGATGGGTTGTTATCTGAATGCCGGTTATTTTTTCTCTGTTGCATCTTCGGGGAGTTACAATTCAGAGGTGTTGCTCTCGCGGCAGGGCTATTACCCAAGGTACAACGTGCTTATTTATGATGTGGATGTGGAAGGTTCACAATATTTCTATCCCACCGATAAAACCATGAATGCTTCTGAACCGCTTCGGCTCAGAAATAACGGGGGTTTTATTGCTTCAGCCGGTTTCCGGTATCGTGTATCCCCGGTATATTCTGTACATCTGGGATTTAAAAGCCTCACCGGCAGGAAAAACATTTCCGGGTACAATCCTGGCGAAGAATTTCTGGTCGTAAACAATCAGCATATCCTGAACACCACCATGGCAATGAATGAAATTGTAAAAACCACCGCCTGGGGCGTTGAATTCGGATTGACCATGAACCTCGGTAAAGACAAAACACAAAATATTTTCAGGTTGTTGCAGAAGATAAGGTATAGTATTAAGAGGTAAAAGAAGGTTTTGGGTATTAATCCCATCAATCACCTATAGGTGAGTATGGAATAATAATATTTGCACTGAAATCTTGTGAATTTTTTAATGACATGTATAAGGAATAACGAATAAAGCCTTGATATTTATTTAAAACACTATTAAAATCAATATTATTAATTCTTATTGCGTAACCTGGATATTTGTATGATAATTTATAAAAATAGTTTTCAAACTCGCTTAAATAAGGATTAATGACTGGTTCATTTAGTTTTATTAATTTTTTAGTAAATAAGTTTATTAACTGTACTTCAGTAAAAAAATTTAACGCAGGATCAATTTTTTGAATTGAATCATTTATTGACACTGCTAATGTTCTCATGGCGATTGAATAAACGCTGTCTTCAGTCGGTTTAAAATAATGTGCCAGATAATAACCTTCAGTTTTTTTTGCATTTATTATACTTCCATCATTAAATATTCTAAAGTGTTCCTCACCTCCATAAAACACACATTTGCTATTGGCGACCTGATTCCCTAGAAAAAGATCATCTGTGACATTGCGTATCATAACTTTAAAACGATCAGTATGGTCATAAAACTTTTTAGGATCAAGTTTTATTGAAATAGACGATTCCAAATTTTTTAATACACTTTCCATATAAGTTGCTGTTTCAAAAGGGAAGTTGCCAACCAGATTATTCTCTTTAGCTTCAGATATTATTCTTTTTGCCCGAAATAAATAATCCCTTAAAGAATCTTCAACAGAATAATTTAAATTGGCATTAGGATCTATTTTACTCAAATATGGATTCAATATAAGTTTGATTGTTTTAACGAAGTTATGTTCAATATCAGAACATCCTATTTGAATTTTCTTTTTTGGATTTTCTTTATTCCATTTTCTTATTATTTCAAACATTGGCATATCAACATTATCTATTTTACTCAATAACGTATCCGAATAACTTTTTGCCTCTTCATCGTTTTGAATAGACACATAAAAATTGATATATGCAGAATAAGAATAAGGAAGTTCCAGTATCAATTGAGGATAATAGTCGAACTTGTTTAATGAAAAAAGGATGCGTTCAAATATTGGTTTATTATATTTTAAATGATGTAATTCTCCAATACAAATCGTTTTATATTTTTGAGCTATTGGCTGTAACCAATTCATATCAGATATGTTATTTAGGTCATAAGGTTCCATTATTTTTATTGTATCTATTGCAATATCATTTTCATCAATATGACAGGTTTTAAGTTGTTTTAAAGTTGGATAACGACAATAAAAATCAGCTATTGTCTCGTAATTATTAGGTATCAAATGATTTACATCCCTGAAAACCAGCATAGTATCTAGTCTTTCATAAAAGTTCCAATGGTTATCTCTAAAAATGTAATATGCATTCTTAACAATCTCCCCATTTTTAAATATTGCATATTGTAATGTATTTTGTCTTTTGAATGATTTTGCAGTATTCAAATTCTGAGGAATATATAAAGTAAGTGAATGTTTTGGATTAAAAGGATTATACCAAAGGGCTGTAACTGAATAATCGCTACCGATATATGATTTTTCCGCTGTAATGCTGTCTTTTGTAATTTTAACCGGGAATTCCTGATTTTTTCGCATGAAATCAGATATCCATAAGTTACCATCTATTGTTCCGAAAGCATGAATGTTAACATCAGAAAGAACTTCATTTAATGCTTCTATATCTGTAATAATTCTTTTTACCTGACCTGGTATAGTTGGAAACCGGTCAATTAATTGTCTTTTATAAAACTCATTAATTTCTTTTTGAAGAACTGTGTCTTCTTCATGGGTCGGCAATATACATACATAATCGGTTGTTGGGCAAAACAGGGCTATCTGGGTTTCAACAGGAAAGTACAATTTATAATCTGTGTTGCTTAATTTGGAATAGTTATTTATTGAAATTTGTGAATTTGCCGAATTGAAAATCAATAACAGGTAAAAAAATGTTGTTTTTTTCATTTTTTATAGAATCTTCAAATTTTTTAAATATAACTTAAATCTGCATGTTAATACTATTGCAAAATGAATCAATAAATTCATTTGTTATTTTGAGTGAAATCTTATCTCAACAATCCGACTAATGGTACACATGAGATACACAATTATAGATTAGGCTTGCATGCAATATAAATGTATAATATCCTGTGCTTTTTATATCCATAATTCAGCTTTAAGCCTGTAATCCGCTTTCTCTCCGTTTATAACTGCTGGTTTCCATTCTCCGGTTTCATTAACCAACTTTTTTATGAAGTCAATGAATGATTCATCATCCGATAATGTTTCAATAAATATATCTTTTATCTCTCCTGTTATTGTAACTGTAAAAAAGATTTTGAAATGTTTTTGTGATTTCCTTGATGGATAGTTCTCAGCAACTTTTTCTTTTATATATTTTTCAAAAGAAACCTCACTTTTTCTGTGGTTATTATGGTTTATATCAGGTTTAAAAACAGGTAATTGATTAATACCTTTTGCATCATATAGGTACGAGTTACATGAAGGTTGATGATTATCTATTATGGTACTATTATCGCTATCTAACCTGGTGCTTTCTTTATCTACAATTGCATAACTTATCTCTGGTTTTAATTCCAGTGAGTTGACATCTTGCGATATACCAACAAATCCAGCATAAATACACATTTTGAAGGTGTCAGTATTTATATCCCCATAATACCATGTAAAATCTACCTTTGATAATCCACTTGGAAATTCATTGCCATGAAATCCATGAGGTTCATTTTCCAATTCCTTTGGTTGAATCAAAAGCCAATCTTGATTTTTGAATAATAAATCATTAAATATGTACTTGTCTGATTTATTCATATATAAAAAGAAATCAGTAATCCATCCGTTTATTAAATTCCCACCGCTAGCCTGATGCCATTTATAGATACTTCTCCAGAAATTTATATTATGAGTACCATTAGAGGATTTATATAACTCTTCTACAATCGGTTTTAATCTGTCTGTCCAAAACTCCAATCCAAATTTATTGAAGAAATCCAGATTATCAAGAATCCATTTCCAATCAGTTGGTTCGCCTTGCAATACAATGTATGGAATCCCGCATAATGTAATAAATTCATAATCAAAATAATTAGAAGTGGCATCCATCAGAGAAATTTCAAATGCCGATTTTTCAGCAATTCCTGTTGTGGAAAAACTGGGAACTAATGTTTTATGCAAAGAATCTCCAATATATTTTTTAATTGAATCTGAGAATGTCGGGAAAACTTCATGCCAGGGATTTGTTAGTGAGCCTTTTTTGAAATCATCTCTGAATACTTTAACTGTCTTTTTATCCTGAAATCCGACGATTAAGTCTCTGTATTTTTCCGGATTTTGATTGATATGAATTGCAAAACTTTGATTTATCAATAACCAAATCATGTCTGGAGAGATTATCACAGAGCGATGGTCTGCAAAAGAAAAGTGTAAAGCCGCAACCATTGGGTGAAGATTAGTGTAAACTAAGCTATCAGAAGCCTTACTAAAATCAAAGGATTCTAATTCGTATTTCACCCTTTTCTCAATTGCAGATTTATAACTATCAGATATAAGGGACTCACCTGCTAAATCTACATTGTTTAAATCAATTCTGATGGATTTGTTTTGTCCAAATAGCTGAATCGAAAAAGCAAGGATTATTATGATATATTTGATATTTTTCATTTGTTTCTATTTTTTTAAATATAGTTACAGGCATTGAACATAATAGATCAATAGACCAATTTGATTTATGACTAATACAAACATATAGTGTCATTTCCTAAAAACCCTGACAATATACAAAATATTTCATTCAAAACGCTACAAACCAGTAAGATAATTATTATAAGGTTTAAACAAGGTATCAACCGGATTTTGAATTGCGGACTCACTTCATAATTCTTTATTCAATGTCGTTTAATTAAGACGGTTAGGCTTCGACTCCGCTCAGCCTGACAGTCACCCTGAGCGCCTGTCCGCCTCCGCCTCAGGCGGATTAGGCAGGCGGGGAGTCGAAGGGTATTATTGAAGGTATGATATGTAAATAAGTGTTTAATAAAACGAAATCATTCATTATTCATTAATCGATGTTCGATATTCTATAAGATTCAATCTGGGTTCCGGGTCACATCTCATTTCCTTTGCGAATCTCAGGGTACTCTTAGTGGTTCTCTGCAAAACAGCCATTTATTCCGCAAAGTTTAGCTATGGATACACAAAGCTTCGCAAAAACATTACCCGACACTTCCTAAAATAATAGTTTAAGGTATTTCAGAGATTTTCTATTCCTTAATAACCAGCCCTGTTTTTGTGGTTGCAGCGCTTTCAAGCCTTATAAAATATACCCCTTTTGGCAGACTTTCAAGATCAACAGTAATACTGGTTTCATTATTGATAATGTTCTTCATAATGCGGCCGTCGGTTGTAATCAGTGAAATTTGCTGTTCAACACCTCCGGGGTTGCTTATGGTGATAAACTTATCCGCCGGGTTGGGCCAGATTTCTATTAAGCCTTCACTCAGCTTCCTTTCTTTAACCATGGTTGGGATTTCACCCTGTGTAATACCATCCCATCCGGCCAGCCTCGCAAATAGCCACCATGCCGCCATACCTTTTAATACACAGTGTATTCTTGAGCTTTCAGAATGCGAACAACTTGTACATGCGTTGGTGATGAGTGTAAGGGTATCTTCTGCATTTGCAGCAAGCCATTCTGTTCCCCAGTTGCCCCTGCCGCCGGCTGCCAGGTTGTAAGAAATATCCTCCCCAAGTTGGTAGGTTCCGGTATAATTTCCTTCGGCATCGCCATCTCCGAAATAGTTACCATCGGGATTCCAGTTTTCAATGTCATTGTAATCAAAAAGAATGCGCCCCTTGTTTTTACAATGGTTTCTTATTATTTCATTTGCATTGTGGGTCAATTCACATTTAGAGCCGGTATTGGCATGGCCGGTCATATAAACAAAAAATACATCCGTGCGCGGGTCGGTGCCTCCGGGGCCGAACTTGTCTACCAGTGAATCCATACGCTGCAGGTAATAGTCAATATTGTGGTTGTATATATCGCACCATGAGTACATGATTACATTGCATTCAGCATGATCTGCAAGGTATTTCTTAACCGACGGGTACCATTGCTCCTCATGGCTCAGGTCATAGATCAGTTCACCGTCATCGCAGTAACCGCAACCTTCAAAAAGGTGCAATTTGTTGGTTTCAGCACCCGAGCTGAATTGGTATGGCCCTCCTGTATAAAAAGACCTTACAGCGCTCATACCTGATATAATCTGGCTCCCGTGCGAAGTATGCCCATAACCGATGTGCAGTGTTTCTTTGGCAGCATTGATCCATTCCAATGGTACTTTTTTTAGCTCTGTATTGTGGTGGTTAATGATCAATGCTTCCTGTGAAAAAGCATTTTTTGTAACTAAAGAAAATGCGATTGAGAAAATTAAAAGCAATTGTTTTGCCCTTGCTTGGTTGGTTAGTGTTTTCATAATGCGGTAACATTTGGTTTGAAATTAATGGTTGACAAGGTGTTATACGAAAATAGCCTTTAAAAGATACATTTTCTGTTTTTTGCACAATGCCCCGGGCAGACCAAAACCATTTTTAATGAACTACTTTATCAATTATTTCTTACCTTAGGTAACTTAATCTAACATTTTTGCCTTACCCAAAATATTTATTAGTTTTTAAAATAATTAAGATGAAAACTACTTGTTTTAAAAAATTCTTGTTCCTGGGAATGTTTATCTTTTTTATTGACAAGTTTTATGCCTTCTCACAGCAAAGTTTAAACAAAGAAAATATTCAGTCCCCGGCATCAGAGATAATTTTAGCAACCATTGATGTTGCAAGTGGCGGTGCCCCTGTGCACCCTTATACCTATGGCATGTTTACCGAATTACTGGGCAATATATTTGAACATGGTCTTTGGGCCGAGATGATCAGCGACCGCAAGTTTTTTTATCCTGTTGATACTACAAAAAAACTAAATCCTGCAAACACACGACGGTTTCAAAACCGATGGAGGCCCATGGAAAGTGTTGATGCTGTGGAAATGGACATGGAAAATCCTTTCACAGGGGAACACACACCCAAAATCATGTTAATGGGTGATAAACCATTGGGTATGCAGCAGTCGGGACTTTCATTTAAAAAGGGTAAAGAATACGCTGGTTATGTTATCCTTTCGGGTTCAGAAAAGGCTTCAATTTTAATCAGTATAGTCTGGGGCAGTGGTCAGGAAGGGCATTATTCAATTATCATCAACAGTCCACCTTCCGGATACAAAAAATTCCCTTTTAAGTTCACTGCAGGTTCAGACACAGACCAGGGCCGGATTGAAATCACCGGTACAGGGGAAGGATATTTTAAAGTCGGCGCTGTTTCTCTCATGCCTGCTGATAATATGAAAGGCTACAGGGCTGATTTAATTTCACTTCTAAAAGAACTTAAATCAGGCATATATCGCTGGCCGGGAGGAAATATGCTTGCGGGATACGACTGGCGCGATGGTATTGGCGACCGTGATAAAAGACCGCCACGCTATGATTATGCATGGAATGCCGTGGAACCTAATGATGTTGGTACCGATGAGTACCTTGATCTTTGTGAACTGCTTGATATTGATCCTTATATCTGTGTGAATATCGGTTTTGGTGATGACCACTCTGCCGCCCAATGGGTTGAATATGTGAACGGACCTGCAAATTCAACCATGGGAAAATTACGTGCCCAAAACGGACATCCAGAACCTTACAACGTTGAATGGTGGGGCATAGGAAACGAAATGTATGGTCAGTGGCAGCTTGGTCATATGGCCATTGAACATTATATTTTGAAGCACAATATGTTTGCAAAAGCCATGCTTAAGGTTGACCCCGGTATAAAAATTATAGCATCGGGCGCTACTCCATTCGAGACCAGCACCACAGCAAGGCACCACAGGCCGCCTTTGCCCGACAGGCTTCCTTATAAATTTGGTTCGCGCGAAGACTGGTCCTACCAGCTACTTGCCCATGCATCCGATAATATTCATTTTCTTGCTGAACACCTGTATCCCGAAACCACCCGGGCATTTGATGTTGATTCTCAAAAATTTGTTGAGGTAAACGATCCGCTGGTTGACCAGGTGCGCAGGGTACCTAACAGGATAAAGGCAATTGCTGAGTCGTGGGAGGAGTACACTCAAAGAATACCGGAACTAAAGGACAAAAACATCACATTTGCGGTGGATGAATGGACAGGAGGAGGCTGGCGCAGTGGTTTTGTCAGGACCTTATGTGCCGCAGCAGGCCTGCACGAAATGTTCAGGCATTCGGATATCATCACCATGGGAGGTTATACTGCCGTTACATCGTGTGTTGAATTTAATGCAAAAGATGCATGTCTAAGTTCTGTGGGACTGGTTTTTAAACTATACAGGCATCATTTTGGAACCCTGCCGCTTGAAGTAACCGGCAATTCACCGCAAAAACAGGTTAAGGGTACCGTGGGTGTGGATAAACCTGCCGAATCATCAGGAAGCCCCACATGGCCGCTTGATGTGATGGCTGCATTGGATGAAGGGCGTAAAATACTAACGGTGGCTGTGATCAATCCTACCGAAACCATACAGGAAATGCAACTGAATTTCAAAGGTGCCTCGCCGGAAAAAGGATTAAAACAATACATAATAGTTGCTCCCTCTATTGAGGCGAGAAATATCGCCGGCTCAGACCCGGCAATAAAAATTGAAGAAACCGCTTTGAAAAGTCTACCCAAAAAGTTTGAGGTTCCTCCATTAAGCATCTCCGTATATGAATTTACCCTGAAAAAATAAAACCATTATGAATAGAAAAATATATTACCCCATTTTAGGTGTGTTTAGTGTATTATCATCTTTTTTTCTATTATCTGTATGTGACAGGGGACATTCACATGAGGCAAATTTGCCCGGAAAACAGATACAGGTCATTGATGATATCAGGTACCGTGAAGGGGATAGCCATGCCTGGAAACTGGATATGGCTTTGCCTGTGAACGACAGCGCTAATCTGATGCCCGCCATTGTCATTATTCACGGGGGTGGCTGGAGGGCAGGTTCAAAACGGGCCCCGGTATACAGGGCGCTTCTGCTCGATTACGCGCTTCAGGGATATGTCACCATGTCTGTTGAATACAGGTTACTTGAAGAAGCACCTTTTCCGGCATGTATCGAGGATGTGAAATGCGCGGTGCGATGGCTCAAAGCCCATGCTGATGAGTATAATATTGACACAACAAAAATCGGGGTGTTCGGTCATTCGGCAGGGGCGCATCTTGCCCTTATGCTGGCGATGACCTCTTCGGTTGCGGAACCTGAGGGCGATGGCCCGTGGAAGGGACATTCCAGCAGAATCACTTCTGTTGTGCCTGCATCAACGCCTACACAGGTCGTACCGTGGGCATCGCCCGACAGCAGTCATTGGCCGGTAGGGAATATTTCTGCAAATTTGCCACCGGTACTCATCATTCACGGAACAAAAGATGAAATTGTGCCTGTCGGCCCGGTTGACGAATTTGTAGAAAAGCTCAGGCAGGCAGGCGCCAAGGACATAACTTACCTGAGGGTGGAAGGAGGAAACCACGGCGTGGCCTATGAATTCAACCTGGATATAACACGTCCTGCTATGGATGCATTTTTTGAAAGGACATTGAAACATTAAATAAACCGGCGCCGGCCTTCGGCAATATCATTCAGAAGACGATATATTTCCCTGCCATTCAACTATATGAAACAGTATCTGCCAGCCATCGCCTTTTTTATCGGTGATGGTATCAATGCAGATGGTGTTTGAGGAAGAAAGCAGTCTTTCAAGGTTTGAATGGTTAAAAGGCAACAGCGGAAAAACAGCTATGCCGTATATCTCACCTTCGGTAAGGAATTCTTCCGGGGTTTTCACATCTGTCAGGTTTTCGTAAACATCCATGTTTGTGTAAACAATGGTGCCTTCGGGATTGAACCAGTAGTTTTTGAGACCGGTTGAACGGCTATATTCCGCAAGCGGACCTGCAGTAGTTTCCACAATATGCACCACCTTGCTGATTTCGGGGTGGTTTTTCAACAGATGCTGAATTGCCTGGTTATAAGGCCCATAAGAGAAAAAGGATGCCTGGTACGCGATGAAGATACCAAGACCTAAGATAACGAGCATGATACCTGCTTTCAGCCATTTATTTTTTAAAGTGATGAGAAACACTGCCGGCGGTACAAGCAACATGGTGACAATAACCGTAATGTACCTTGAATAGAGTATGGGTTGTGAAAATAGCGAAATAATGGCAGCAGTCAGAACCGTAAGGTAAAAGATGGTGAAAGATATAATTAACGCCAGTTTCAGGTTTTTTTCAGTGTTCTTTTTGATAAAAAACCGGTAAATCACAATGATTGTCAGCAGGAAAATAACTATCATCAAAGCGTAAGATGCAGTTGTCATGTAAAGCTTTTTTGCAAAGGGCTGGGCGAAGCATCCTGCTATGATCTGCCAGCTTACTTCAGGTACCCAGAAATGGACATGGGCTTTCTGAGTATGCTTTAACAGTACTGACAGCCATGGAAGATAAAGAAGAACAATGGCTGTTAATGATATAAGATGTTTTTTCCATGCATTTTTATTCTGCCGCAGATGGGTAAAAAAAACAAACACATTGGCCCAGAAAGCGGCAAACAATCCGTAATAGTGCGTGTATGCAGCCAAAAGGCTAAACAGCGCCAAAAGAATTAGGTCACCTGTTTTCGAGGTTTTTATAAACAAATACGCATAGATAAAAATACCTGTGGTTGCAAAAGCTGCCCACGTGTACATTCTTGCATCGTGCGACCATGAAGTAATCATGGGCAAAGACATTATAAGAAAGCAAAAGTAAAGGGCCCCGGTTTTGCCGAATACCCTTTGTCCTGCAAAAAATCCCAGCAGCAATGTGCAAAGAACTGCCAGTACAGAAAACAACCTGATGGTATAGTTACCAAGTCCGAAGACTGTCACAAACAACTTCAACCCATAAAAATAGAGTGGGGGGTGGAAATCGTTTTTTATCAGCCCTGTCATATCTCGGAATGAGTGTCTTACCAGCGCTTTGGTAAATGATTCATCTATCCAGATATCGCTGTAGCCAAGGTTAAAAAGGTATAAGAAAGTAGCAAATGCTAAAAGGAGGAGGAAGATCAGGGTCTCTTTTTCAACTTTAGGATTAGATAATATTTTCATTTGAAAAAGTTTAATTGTACGGGTGTTTTAAGTTTATAAATTTAAGAAATATTCTGTTCGTCGGGTAAAAAGATTTGCATCGCGGAAATAATTGTGAAAAGACCGGTTAAAGCAGAAGGGACAGTGCACTTGGGAATATGTATATGCTCCCTTTTTTGTCAGGCATTGTCCCTTCTTTGCCAAGTTAGCTAACTTGACTGCCAGATGAAAACCGTAGGACAGGTATAGGTGAGAAGCGGGGGGATTGCGGAAGGTTAGGGGCACTTCGTACCGCTTAAAGTCCTATGTATTGTGGGTAGTTATTTACGGTTGTGCAATTATCAACCATGTTAATAGTCCAGTAATGATTGCATACGTCCCAATAATTCTATAAGGCATTGTTTTTCCATATTTATATTCTTTAAAAAACTCTTTTTTCAAGTCATCATAGCCATGCACTCGTTTCAGGTCTTTTACGAGCTCTTTGTCATGGTCAACTGCAAAGTATATAAACTTTTTGCTAGTAGGGAAGTCCTGCAATAATTTATAAAAATATTCTGGGTTTGATTTTGCCATTTGATAAACTGATTTGTCAAAATAACCACTCTGAGGTCTGTAATCAATAGGCAATGCATTTATGCTGTCTTTTAAGATGGAGTAATTTGCCTGTCCAACATTCTCAGAAATATAAGCTGTGGTCTTTGTTAGAACCATCTGCTTTAAAAAAATACTGTCATAAATTATTCCAATTTCTTTGTTTGTCTGCTCAATAAAGCTGTTATGGTTAATAGTTTTGTTAGGTTGCTTTTCCCAAGCATAATAGCCATTTCTAAAAGTATAATGATTTAAAGGAAATTCTTTGTTTAATTTATTACTTAAATCAAAGTAGCTTTTCAAGCAATAAGCATTATTTAATTCAAAATTTACTTTGTTTATGTCGTTTTCTGGTTCTGTTTCATGTTTTTTACCTTTGTCAGAGATGAGTAAATAATGGGCGTTGTTCCTAATGAGAGTATATAGTTTGCCTTTAAATTCATTCTCTTTTGTAACAATCAATGTATCTGTCAAGAATATTGCCGAACCCGAACCAGCCTTATCAAAATAGTGTCCCATTTTATATATTACCACATTTTCGGTTCTGAGTTCTAAATAGTGCAAATTTTTATTTCCTGTCGTTTTTAAAAATGAAATATCTTGTCCGAAAATTTGGAACGATACAAAAAGCGTTAATATGGTAATAGATGATTTCATACTGTCTGGGTGTCTGCAATAATTATGCACCGGGACTTCTCGCTGGGTTCTTCGTACCGCTTAAAGTCCTATGTATTGTGGGCAGTTTTATATTTTATCTATTTATATTCTATTTCAAGTTTGATATGCCTTTTCATTTGAATTAAGGAATAATGTATTTGTAAAATTCCAAATAAAAATAATCCAGCAAAGAGAATTACTCTGTCTTTTTCAAAAATATAATAAATAAAAAACGAATTTATTATCTCCATTACACCTACTATTATAGCTGTAATACCTGCAATAAGATTGTTTAAAATCAGATAAAACATAAAGTTAGGTTTTCCCACCTGAAATAATCCCTTAAATACTTTATAAAAAAAATTGATTTTGCTTTTTATAATAGGTTTTAATCCATTTATTTTTAGACAGAATAAAATTCCAAGAATAGAAAAATAAGTTAAAGCAATTACACTTAAATAATCAACAAAAAAAACAATTTTGGAATCCTTTTTTATCAATCCATAATAGACTACTTCAATTCCAACCATAACTATAATAATCAAGTATGTAAGAAGACTTATTACTTGGTAAATTCCTAATATATTAGTTATTATTTTTTTATTTGGTTTTCTAGGTTGCATAAGCCCTTTAACTTACATTATTATTTCAAAAGTTATTCACATTTAAGGAGTGTTACTTTAAAAATTGCCCACAAACGTTTAGTGTATGGTGTCGTAAGGGATTGCGGGCTTTAAACCTATCAAGTTACCACCCAAAATTGATGCGGGTGATACCGCTCGAAAACCTCTGAAACCCTGATGCACTATACACATTGTGTGCGCCCTGCACGAGCAGCAGCGCACACTTGTTGTAAGCTCTTGAAAAAGGGCAAATATGCAAATTAAATTTAAATATGCAGCAACAAGTGTGTATTTT
>JAFGPL010000308.1 GCA_016936215.1 Bacteroidales bacterium | reverse complement strand
TTCATGTGAGAGCGGAGCGGTTACATCCGTTCTCAAATTTTTAAACAATTTATTATCAAATGGTTAAAAATTTTAAACGGATGAAAACATACTTGAAATATGGGCTTCAGACTTTATCAGGAAAAATTTTGTATTATTTCATTAGTATTATTTTATTTATGCAATTATTAAGTTGTGAAAAAGATGATGATAATAATTATCCGGAATTAATCAATAGATTTCACCCGAAATACATGCATTATCCATCTTTGATACCATTGCAAAACTATGAGGATAATTTGGTTGATTTAGTATATGTAAATCAAAAAATAGTAAAAAGAATAGGCGTCGCTGCAGCTTTACCTTTTGGTTATACATTGAATAAAAATTTTTATGATACACTTATCTATACTAATAATAATAGAATTAATATAATTCAAAAAGAAAATAATCATTCAGGGGAGGATAGATCTTATAATGACAGAATCGTTATTTTGGATTCCAAAGGCCGAATATCAAAAAAATTATATGATAACTCGAGTACTGCTAATAGAGTTGATACGGTACATTATTATTTTGACAATAGAAACCTGATAATAAAATCAACTCAAAGGGAATATTTTTATCAATCAGAAAGTCACTTTTTCTATAATTCAAAACTTAATTTAGATAGTATCGTGACTATAACAGTAAATGACAACGGATTTTCCTACAAAGAAATTGAAACATTCAGTAATTATGATAATTCAGAAAATCCTCTTAAGCATTTAATAATCTTTGATGAGCTTTTTAAAAGAGCATTATCAAACAATAATTATCAAAAATACACCTATGATAGCTATGATTATGAAGGCAATATTTCCTCTTACGCAATAAGAACATGGGAATTGCCTCATGATGAAAATGGAAAAGTTGTATTTGATGAATAATAGTACCCCTTTCATTGTTTTATAGTCCGGATGTACCGTTAAATATCAAGGTCTTATATGTCATCTTTCTTTAGTTTTTTTGCACAATCCACGAATCATTCCCCCGGTCGTTTTTAATTTGGAGGATATACATGCCCTTTTCAAGATTTTTTCCTGCCTCACAGTCTTTCATACATGTTCCATGTTCAAGAGCAATACCGGTAACACTTATTATCCTGTAATCAAAACCGGCCTCACCTTCAAGGATTAAATTCTCCTGAAAAGGGTTGGGATAAAATGAAACCTGGGGCAAACGTGTATTTTGCAACCCGAGGATACTGCAATTACCGGATATCAATCCACCTGTGGCCGTGAAAAGGTTATCGAATAATGCGCCCCCCTCGTCAAGACTGGTTTCCAGCCTGAAAATATTACTGCCTTTTGACAGGGCAAGGTCAAAAAATAGGGTATCCCAGGTATTGGTAACTTCTACCGGAAAAGTGTTAATATTCTCGTGGTTGACCAATAGTTTTATCATTTCTTCACCACCCGAAGACTTATAGACGAAAGCCATTTTGTAAACCGAGTCATATGAAGCAGTGAAAACATAGGTGACACCACCCTGGGGCTGGTTTGCCATATTCACAAAAGTTCTTTTAATGTCAGTGGTGGAATCTGATTCAATGATGCCGTCAAACCCGCAGGAGCTTTCGCATTGAAACTGTTTTTCACAAACAGCCCTGCCTGTGTTGCCACCGGAACAATACCCGCATTTGTCAATCGTGGCTGAACCTCCCTCTGTGCCATTGCAATCCTTAATATTGGCCACAAAGCTGTAATCACGGCTACCCATGGTAAAAGTATACAACCCGTTGGCCGAAACAGGCTGGCCAAGGTCATCTTTCCAGCCTGCAAAGTTAAAGCTGTCTTTAAGCCTTGTTTTAAGTGTTACTGCAGCGCCGGCAGGATAACTGCCTGAACTGGTCACAACACCTGCGCCGGGAATGTTCATAGAGACCTCCACGTTGTAAAGTTGCGCCAGCGACTGGTTCAGCTTTGCAATACTGGTATCGGCAGCCAGTTCTTTTAGCCCTTCGGTAATCAACCCGGCCATCTCGAGGGCGCCCATCTCCTGAAAATGTGTCCCGTCGCTGCTGCCGGTTGGGAAATTCGGGTATTCACCTGCCAGCAGACCGAGGTACAGGTAATATGCAGCATATTCTTTTCCAACTTCTTTCACACGGTTAAACGATTTCATGTTCAAATCAACAAACGGTACATCAAGTTCCTGGGCTACTTTGAGCATTGAGCCGCGGTAATCGTTAGCGCCTTCGGTAAACACATTTCTAAGCACAGTACCATTATACGCATGCATAATCATAGGGCTTACCAGTACAGGTATGGCTCCTTTGCTCCTGCTATCGTTCACATAAATCCTCAGGTAATTTTTATAGGTTGCCGTATCGGTATATCGTTCGGGTTTTGTCCAGTCCCTGTCGTTGTGCCCGAACTGAATGAAAACAAAGTCACCGGCAGCAAGGCTATTCATGACTTCTGTCCATCTTCCCTCCTCGTGAAAGCTTCTTGAGCTCCTTCCGCCAATGGCTTTGTTCACAACTTCTATTTCAGCATTATTAAAATACAACTGCAATACCTGTCCCCACCCTTTTTGAGGGTATTTTGAATCGTTATACGTTGCCACGGTGGAGTCGCCAATAACAAATATTTTATGCAGGGCACCCTGTTGCATGGCAACGGTGATGGTTTCCTCAACTTTTTTGCCATCTTTGTCAGTAAAAGCCACCCGGTATTCGCCCGGCCCAAGGGCACCAATCTGCCTGTTGTAAACCCCTGTTAAAAGTTCCCCGTTATGAAACCAACTATAATCAGAACCTGCAGGGGCAATTAACCTGTGCTTTGAATGTTCAATAATGATAGATTGTTCAGATGCCTGTAAATGCCGAACCGTTAAAAAAAGAACAGAAATGCAAAATATCCTGGCAAATGTCTTCATTTTGTATACTGGAATAAAAGAACTACTCATGGTAAAATAATATTTTGCCTCAAATATCCATAAAATGGAATAGAATAACAACCGGAGATTAAAAGAAATTTTTCTGATTTGCCAGGATATGCAAAAAATGGTTCATAACAGATCACATTTTTAAATAATTATGATTTTCTCTTAACCCCTTTCAAGAGAAACCATTTATTCAGCATTAACAGAAATATTGAAACAATACCCGGCAGAAAAAGCAAAAACCTAACTCATCTCTTTGAGATTAAGAGCATAAAGAATGATAAACAGCACAGCAAAAATCAGTCCGGAAGAAAACCATACGATGCTGATGAGGTTATAACCAATAAATATAAAAGGGACAAGGATAATGAGCACCCGGGCTGCAGCATAGAGGTAAAAGCCTGTTTTCTTAAGCTGCCACATCATAATCACACCCAGAAGTGCAACAACCGAAAGCAGCACGATGGTAATATATATTCCGCTGATATTTTCCAGGAGCTTTGTGATGGCATCAAACACCCCTTCTATAAGTTTTTGAATCGGTTCGGGGGCATCAGAGATATCTGCCTCATTCTCGAACACCTCCTGCATAAAAGGTGCGATGGATGAAGTTACCGTTCCCATGGCTGCATTAATAATACCTGTAAGGATGCGATAGCCGAGCCCCACAAAACTAAGTATCCCTACCACCGTTAATAATGCAGGACGCTGTTTTTTGTTATTCAGGGTTTCCATAGTTAATGATTTTGAGGATGGTACAAATAAAACAGTTGAAAATTAATTAAAAAGAGGGTGAAATAAAAGAAATCTGCCGGATAAGTTTTTCATTTTCGCAATATTTCCCGAAAATACATTTTAACCCGCTTAATTCGTGGATTTTAGTTGAATTCTAATGTTTATGCGGGTTAACCCCGATTTACAAATACTCAATTTTGGGGTTT
>JAFGPL010000307.1 GCA_016936215.1 Bacteroidales bacterium | reverse complement strand
TGTCTGTCTTTAAAGTCCGCATACTTCGTTGCGCTCGTCCTCAAAAAGGTCATTTACGCATGGTAAACTCCCTTTTTTCGGACTTCATGCGCCTCGTCTGCGTACTTTAAAGAACAGCCACAAGACTTTATGGACAGACACTAAATAAGGATTTATCTTTCCTCTTTCCCTTAAAAATGGGGTTGCGCATTTTTTTTACGAAAAAAAATCACTATCTTTTATTTCCAAAATTTTTTCAAAGGGATGATAAAAATAGCCCGGCTAATTATTATATTGTTTCTTTTCACCGTCCACTCTGGTTTTTGTCAGGTAGGGTTTAAGCATTACGGTATAATGGAGGGTTTCTCCGATAACTCTGTAAGACACATCATACAGGACAAGAAAGGTTTTCTGTGGTTCGGCACGCTTAACGGACTGAACCGTTACGATGGCAATGAAATAAAAATTTTTAAATCCGAGCCGGGTAATCCCAACAGCCTTTCATACAACAGGATACTTTGGTTTATGGAAGACTCGCTTGGCTATTTATGGATCACCACTTTCGATGGCAGTTATCACAGGTTCGACCCCCGCACGGAGAAATTCATCAATCTCACGGTACGTCTTGAAAAACTTGGTATCAATGGCATAGCAATCGGTGAAATCACCCAGTCGTCTGCCGGGGTACTCTGGGTAAGGCTCAGGCAGGGCGGTGCGGCTAGGTTTATTGAGCATGCCGGTTCAGAAGATATCAAAACAGAATTACTGGATACTTCGAAACTGTTGCCCGGCAACATCGTAAGTTTTATTCATGCCGGTCCTTCGGGACGGTTGTATTTTGGTACAGATAACGGTCTGGCGGTGCTTCGGTGCGACACGATGTCGTTCAAAGACAATAAGAATTCAAGGGTTTTCGAGGCAGGTAAGAACATCAACTTTATTGATTTTATCTGTATTGATGGTAAAAAAGTTTTTGCGACAGAATATAACGGACTTTATATATTGGATAGCAGCAGTATGCAGCCCGTTACAAGTCTTCATCATGTTCCTGTAAAAGGGAGGATACTTGAAATCGGGGGTGGAAAGTCTGGCGATGTCCTTGTATTAACGGGGAACGACGGTGTGTTTTATTACGATGTAAATACAGGTAAAGGCAATGTATACATGAGCAAAGACCTCAGGGATATTGAATCTGAAGTGATTGATTACCGGTTTATTTATGCTGACCTGCATGGGAAATTCTGGATTGCGGCCAAACGAAGGGGATTGATCTTCTTTGACCCTGTAAACAGGAAAACCTTATATCACCCGATGAATTCCACCCAACGACTTTTCCAGGGCGACGATGATAAACATTTTCTTTTCGAAGACAGCAATGGTGATTTTTGGGTAGGCATATACGGCAGCGGAATATTTAAATTCAACCGGGCAAAGAATAGCTTCGAACAATTTCAGCAGCAACGCGACAATTCAAACAGTCTTTCCTCCAACAATGTACTTACCCTTTTTGAAGATCATTCCAAAAACCTGTGGGTAGGCACTTTTCAGGGCGGACTGAACAAAACGGCATTGCTAAAATATCCTTTTAATTTTACACAACCGGTAAAGAATGCAACCTCGGGTACATTGAATGAGGTAAGGGCAGTTTTGTACGATAGCTTGGATCGTTTATGGGTAGGTACCAAAGAAGGAAACATTTTCGGTTATGACAAATCAGGGAAACTGTTTTTTACTTATCCGGATGACCTTCAAACAAACGGTTTCAAACAAAGCAATGTATATTCAATGCTCATGGACAGGGACGGCAACCTTTGGATTGGCACCAAAGGTCTGGGAATTACGCTGATCAGGGGTTTTTTCAGGTCGCAAAACCCGAATTATGAAAAATTCGAAATTGAAGTTTTTACAAATAATCCCGAAGATCCGAATTCGCTTGCATATAATGCTGTTTACGCGCTTTGCCAGGACCATTACGGGCAGATATGGGCAGGGACATACAACGGGGGGCTCTGTTTGATCGAAGACCCTTCAAAAGTAATAGTGTTCAGGAATTTCCGTAACATACAGGGTGACGATAATTCACTAAGTGATAACCGTGTAAGATATATTACACAAGACTCGAAAAAAAACCTCTGGATAGGAACATCCGATGGGCTTAATCTTTTGAAAGCGGTGTATGTCGGGAACAAAGAAAAGAGGTTCATCAGCTTCAAGAACGACCTGTCAGATATTAATTCACTGACAAGAAACGATATTTACTGGGTACAGGAGGATAAAAAAGGAAGGATATGGGTAGCAACCTCGGGGGGCGGTTTAAACCGACTTATTGAAGATACTAAAGACGGAACATACCGGTTTGAATATCTCGACAGAAATGACGGGTTGCCCGGGGATGTGATTTTCAGCATTGCCGAAGACAATAACGGGAACCTCTGGCTTGGCACCGATAACGGCCTGTGCCATTATTCACCTGATAATAAAACATTTGATAATTATATTGCAGAAGAAGGTCTGGTGGATAACCTGTTCTCAGAGACAAGCTGCGCGAAATCATCAGGTAACCTGATTGCATTCGGGCAGAAAAGCGGTTTCATAGTCTTTAATCCCGACAGTATCCTTAAAGACAAAAAGATTTACCCGGTAGTGGTAACCGATTTTTTTCTGTTTAACAAAAAACAAATACCAGGTACAAAAGGTTCTCCCTTAGAAAAATCGGTAGAGTTGACAGAAAGTATCGTTTTAAAACACAATCAAAACTATTTCAGCTTTCAGTTCTCAATGCTGGATTACATGCATAGCGAAAGGTGCCAGTATGCTTATTATCTCGAAGGCATTGAATCTGAATGGAACCATGTGGGCAATAAGCGCATGGCGTCATACACCAACCTCGACCCGGGCGAATATACATTTCATGTAAAAGCATCGAACCATGAGGGTACATGGAACAACGACCCTGTATCAATCAAAATCATCATCAAGCCGCCTTTTTATAAGACATTGTTATTCAGGTTACTTGCATTATTATTTGGTTTTTCTTTAATACTGGGGATATATTATTTCAGGACAGAGCAGCTCAGAAGGCAAAAAATTCATCTCGAAAATCTGGTTACTGAAAGAACAAGTGAAATTGAAGAGAAAAACAAGAAACTGCTCGAACAGACCTACCTGCTCAATGAAACCAATACTCTGCTTGAAGAAAGGCAGCAGTTTATCGAAGAACAATCGGAGGAGCTGCGAACACAGGCTGAAGAGCTGAATGAAAAAAACATAGACCTGCGTACCCTAAACATGACGAAAGATAAATTCTTCTCGATTATTGCACACGACCTGAAAAACCCGTTTAATGCGGTATTGGGATTTGCCGAACTTTTAAGCATTAAATACGAGGCCCTGCCTGATGAGAAGAAAAAACAATATATTGAAGTGATTTTTGATTCGGTTAAGAAAATTTACCGCCTGCTTGAAAACCTTTTACAATGGGCAAGGTCACAGACGGGAAATATACCCTATAAACCTGAAAACTTTTTATTGGGCGAAGTTATCAGTAACAATGTTGAATTGTCTGCTAACCAGATAAATGAAAAGAACCTTAAGGTGGTTCAGGAAGTGCCCGACAGTATTGAGGTGTATGCTGATAAAAACATGATCAACACGGTTTTGAGGAATATTCTGACAAATGCCATAAAATTCAGCGAAAACGGGGAGATACGCATAAATGTTTCTCAATCGGAAGATTTGGTAATGTGCAGTATTTCAGATTCCGGTGTTGGAATCCCAAAATCGCGGCTGAAGACAATTTTTGAGATTGACAATTCAAAATCAACAGAAGGTACAAAAGGAGAGTCTGGTACCGGCCTGGGGTTGATCATCTGTAAAGAGTTTGTCGAAAAAAACGGAGGGAAAATTTTTGTTGAAAGCGAAGAAAACAAAGGTTCAACATTCAAATTCACTATTCCCCCGAAACGTTCATAACAGAATGAAGCCTTCAGTTAAACTTTTTTCCCCGAAAAATCTAAATCATCTTATTGTTCATCAACAACATAAAGTGGTTTATCAATAAAATTCTTTTTTGTTTATTAATTTACTGATCTATTGCTAATTTTGCGCCTGATTTTTTGTTTTGCCAACAATAGATGAAAACAGTATTCAGTCCGTTTCACAGGTTTGCCAGGGTAGAGTTCATGGGTGGTATAGTTTTGGTTTTTAGTGCGTTAATAGCTATGGTTATTGCAAATACTGCACTTTCTTCAACTTTCACTAAACTGTTCAATACCAATGTCTCGCTAAAAATCAACGGGTTTCAGCTCTCTGACACCCTTGCCAACTGGATCAATCAGGGACTGATGGCTATTTTCTTTTTCGTGGCCGGGCTTGAAATTAAGCGCGAAGTAATGCTCGGGGAGCTGTCTTCGGTAAAAAAGGCATCGCTGCCCGTTTTCGCGGCACTGGGAGGGGTAATCATACCCGTGCTTTTGTTTACGGTAATTAATAATAACGAGGTTAGTCATCCCGCCCTGCTCGTTACTGCAATGACTGATATTGCATTCTGTTTCCTCGTCTTAGGACTTATTGGCAAAAGAGTCCCCGAAAACCTGAAGATTTTTGTTTTTGCATATGCAATTGCCGGAAACCTTCTTACTACATCTGTATCAATAATTTTGAACCATTCAGAAATAAACCTGAAATTTTTGCTTATCGGACTGGGATTGTACCTTTACCTTGTAATCTTTAATATATTGAAATTAAGAATTATACAAATATATATGCTCATCGGGTGGGGCATCTGGTACATGTTTTACAGGTCGGGTATCCACCCGGCGCTTGCAGGAATTTTTATTGCTTTTACCATACCTAAAGAACGTAAAATCAGGACTTCGTTATTCAGAAAAAGGCTGGAGGCTAACCTGCAGGAATTTGCTTCGGATGAGAGAAAAAGCAAAGTTGAACTTACGGATAAACAACTGATTGCCATTGACAATATTGTTGCTGAAACGGGAAAGGTGAAAAGCCCCCTTCAGTCGCTTGAGCACAGGCTTCATGGTTTTGTGTCGTACTTCGTATTGCCCCTTTTTATAATGGTCAACGGGGGTATATGGCTTTTTAATCCTGAGCTTTCATTTAGGTCATTTTCTGCATTGCATATAGTTGCCATAAGCATGGTATTGGGAAAAACTGCCGGTATATTTTTATTCTCATGGGGTGCGGTAAAACTCAGGTTGGCATTCCTTCCGGCTGGTGTAAACTGGGTGCATCTGTTGGGTGCCGCCCTGGTTGGGGGCATTGGGTTTAGCATGTCTTTATTCATCAACGGGCTGTTAAATATACCGCAAGGCCTTTCAAACCAGATAATAGCCGGGATATATACGGGCTCATTTGTAGCCGCGTTGTCTGGGTTCATGGTATTGCGACTGGTCCCCGGAAACAAAATAAAATCTTGATTGTTAATATATTAAAACACACTACTGATGAAGGAAAAGATAGACGAACTGAACAAATCTTTTTCAGATAGCCAACCGGAAGAGATACTGGGTTATTTTCTTAATAAACATAAGAATAAAATCGCCTTTGGGTCGAGCCTTGGCGCAGAAGACCAGGTACTTACCGATATGATTGCTAAAATTGACAAATCTGCCAAAATATTTACCCTCGACACCGGCAGGCTGTTTCCCGAAACCTATAACCTTATTGAAAAAACCAATAAGAAATACGGGATAAATATTGATGTATATTTTCCTGACAAAGAAATGGTTGAAAAAATGGTGAAGGAGAAGGGCATCAACCTGTTTTATGAGAGTATTGAAAACCGTAAACTGTGCTGCCATGTCAGAAAAGTTGTTCCTTTGCATCGTGCGCTTGAAGGGATAGAGGTCTGGATTACCGGTATAAGGAAAGACCAGACCATTACAAGATTTTTTAACAGTCATGTTGAGTGGGACGATTCATCAAAAATAATTAAGGTAAACCCGCTCTTAAACTGGACCGAGAAACAGGTATGGGAATATATCAGGAAATATGAGGTGCCTTATAACGAGCTGCACGATAAAGGCTTTCCGAGCATTGGCTGCCAGCCATGTACCAGGGCCGTGCAGCCAGGCGAAGATATTAGGGGCGGGCGCTGGTGGTGGGAACAGCCGGAGCACAAAGAATGCGGCTTGCATAACCGTAATAAATAGAATAGTTTACGTTTTATTCAGAAATATTTAATACCTTGTAACTCATTTTCAGGTTCTTCGTACAAATAGAAAAAATTTTTTATATGGCAAGGGGAGCACAATTTGTAGAACATAAAGGTAAAGAGATTTACTATGTTGATTACAGCAACATAAAAACCAATGAAGAGTTTTTGCAGACCATAAAAGAAACCAATGCTTTCAGGGAAAAGGTGAGGTCGGAGGGTAAAAAAGACCTGCTGATGCTGGTGAATGTTTCTGGCAGTTACGTATATGGTCAGGTTCTCGATGCATTGAAGAAATCAGGGAGGATTACCAAAGACCTGACCAAAAAGGAAGCTATCGTAGGAATTTCAGGCGCACAGAAAATCCTGCTGCAGATTGCAAAAACTTTTACCCGTATGCAACTCACCGTATTCAATACGGTCGAGGAGGCTAAAGACTGGCTGGTAAAGGACTAATTGCACAGTTTTGAAGTAACTTTTTTACATATTTGCTTGTAAATCATTTTGGATGCTTATGAAGCCAAATTGAAAAAGGGTATTTCTATTCTTTTAACCTAAACTAATCAAACCATGCTTAAATTCATTTCAACTGCGGTTATTACACTGTTTCTGCTTCAGAACCTGCAGGCACAGGGTGGCCTCGAACCTGCCAATATTGATAAACAGCCTGAGGTGTTAAGTATACAGGAAGAACCTGTACCTTATGATATATACATGGGATTGTCTACTGGCATTAATTACGCGGGGCTTTTTGGTTTTACCGGGGAATTTAATATTTACAAAAACCTGACCTTTTCCGGGGCTGTCGGGATCGGTACCTGGGGCTATAAGTTCCTTGGGGACTTAAGGTTATATAAGCATTACCCGCAGGGTATTTATTATACCGCCGGTATTGGTTATGCATCGGGCATACCCGAGATAGAACTCGAGATGGAAACCTACGCGGGTGATATGCATGATTACCTTTTAGCGTTAAACCCGGTTATGAATGTTGATCTTGGTATTGGTTATGCCTGGAAACTTGGGAAAAGGTTAAGGATTAGCCTCGAAATTGGCTATGCCATAGATGTCACAGACGGGGATGGATTCGAGGTAAAAGGCACATATCCCGAATTAAGCGATCTGTCAAAAGAAACCATGAAGCTGATGAAGCCCGGAGGATTTCGGTTCGGACTGGGATTTAATGTCGGTTTATAAATAAATGGTTAACCCTGGCATGAAAATCAAAAGGTTTATACAGTCCGGTATCATATTATTTTTATACTTCCATTCTTTCATGTCATTGGCACAATTACAGCCGCCACCCTCCCTGAGATGGTATAAAATATCAACCCCCGGATACAGGGTTTTCTTTCCCAAAGGACTTGAGAATGAAGCGTTAAAGGCGGCTTCGTTGATGGATTATATTACAGAAATTGTACCGGGATTTTATGATAAACCCCGCAAGCCTGTCAGCCTTTACCTGCATAACCAGACGGTAACGGCAAACGGTTATGTTGCCTTAGCGCCGAGGCACATGGCATGGTTTATTCATGCCTCGCAGGACGTGGACATGCTCGGAAGCAGCGACTGGTTAAACACACTGGCCTTGCACGAATACCGGCACGTGGTTCAGTTTGATTACCTTAACAGGAACCTTACACTTTTTCTAACTACACTTTTTGGAGAAGCAGGATTGTCTTTTGCATCGCTGTGGGCAGTTCCTATGTGGTATTACGAAGGTGATGCAATATCTTCAGAAACCCTTTTCGGGCGACAGGGCAGGGGAAGGCTTCCGGCATTTGAAATGGAGATGAAGGCAACATTTGCCGGATCAGGCAACAGATATACATACAACCAGGCCTATTTGCGCTCATACCGCCGGCATATTCCTAACCATTACTACCTCGGGTATTACATGCATACGCATGTGTCGAACAATTATGGAGTGGAAAAATGGCCTTTGGTCATGGAACGGGTGACAAAAAATCCATTTTCTCCATATTCATTTTCAACCGGGCTGAAAAAAGTTACCGGTGCTAACCTGAAAAACACCTACAAAAACACTTTTAATGACTTAATTCCCAGGTGGGAGGAGAGTTATAAACCGCTTCCGGCAAACATACAGCCGTTGCCCTTTAAAAAGAGCAAGGTATATACCAACTACAGGTATGGTCATTTTTTAGAAGACAGCACCCTCGTATCACTGAAATTCGGCATGGCCGATGCCCCCTCACTGGTGTTAATTAATAATCAGGGAAAAGAAAAAGTGTTGCGGGGTTTAAACAACAGCGATTTCATCTCCTCTAACGGCAGACTTATTGCCTGGTGCACCGTGGAAAGAGATGCCAGGTACGGTATGCGCGACTTCTCTGATATTATGCTGTATGACCATGAATACGGGACTATAAAAAGGCTGACATACAAGTCAAAATATGTGTCACCGGCAGTTTCGCCTTCAGGAAAAATGATCGCGGCCGTTTATTACAATCCCGACCGGACCTATCGGCTTGATATTCTGAATGCCTCAGATGGTAGTCTGGTGAAGTCATTCTCTTTTGAAGGTTATATTCGCACCCCTTCGTGGTCGCACGACGAGAAGCAGCTTGTTTTCACGCTTGCATCAGATAACCTGATAAGCCTGGTAACTCTAAACCTTGAGACTGGTGAGGAAAACAAAGTTATATCTGCCACAGATGAAAATATTTCAAAACCTGTATTCCGGAATGATTTTATCCTTTTTGTTTCTTCTGCCAGGGGAAATAACGAGGTACATGCGATCAACCCTGCAAATAATAAAAGGTATATCGCCCTGGCAGGAGGTTACGGGTTTTTCAATCCTTCACAGACAGACAACACAGACGAAATAGTTATTGAATCATACACCCCTGATGGGTATAGGTTATATAGCTGGGTGCCCGATTTTTCAGAATTTGAGGTTTTTGAAAAACCAGTTAAGACAAACCACTTCATCAACCCAACTGTGGAAAAAGGAAATTATTCTGATATATTTAAAGATTTTGTGCCCGCTAATAAAGATTTCAAAATTAAGAGGTACAACCTGTTTACCGATGGGCTGAAGCTGCACAGTTGGGCTATCCTGCCGTCAAACCATGGTGTACAGGGCATTGTTTATATCAACGATCCCCTGTCGGTGGCAGGTTTTACGGCTGGTATACATTACAACCAGAACGAGCAAAACACTTTTCAGTACCTGGGTTTTAACTATTCCGGGTTCTTTCCGATAGTGAGCGTGCAACTGGCTAACGGAAACCGTACCCTTTTCAGGGATGAATCAGATAACGCAACTGTTAATTTTTACCAATGGGCAGAAAATTCTCTTTCTGCAGACATCTTTGTCCCTCTTAATATTTCGTTTGAGGCAATGGTGTCAAATGTTGAATTTTCTGGTGGTTACGATTATATCTTTATCCGTAACATGGATGAGCAATACAAAGACATATTCGATATTGGCAACGGTTCTTTTGGCTCGCTGAATGCCGGTTTTTCTTTTATTGCCTATAAACAAAAGGCTCTGCGTGATATTTACCCTTCAACAGGTATTTCCTTAAATGCAGGTTATTACCGTACCCTTCCGGCAAGCGATTACAAAGGTTCTTTGCTGTCTTTGTCCGGCACTTTATTTTTGAAAGGCTTATTAAAACATCATTCACTCAGGCTGCAAATGGCCTATGAGAGCCAGGACCCTGGTGAAACGGGTGATGCCGGGTATATCTATTCGTCTGAAGTACTATTTTACAGAGGGTATGAAAACATTTTCACAAACAGGATAACCAAAATATCGGCCGATTACTCTTTACCTCTTGCATATCCTGACCTGGGGCTTGGTTCGGTGCTGTATATCAAGCGCATCAGGGCCAACCTTTTTACCGATATGGGGAAAGGTGAATCGTCAAATTTCAGCCGGGAATATTTCTCTTTTGGCGCTGACCTGATCTTTGATGTCAATTTTTTCAGGTTTTTACCGGAGATAGACCTCGGAATTGGTGCAGTATACGCGAAAAATGAAGGTACAACCGTCAGGTTTGTGGCCTTTCAGCGGTTCGGTTACTGATACTCAATAAGCCCTGGCAATTAAAACCCTGTATTTTGAAGGTTTACCGCTAACAATACATTTTCCGCCCTCGTGTTGCTGGCCGAAAGGGATGCACCTGATGGTAGCCTTCGTCTCCTCTTTTATTTTCTCTTCGGTTTCAATGGTGCCATCCCAGTAAGCAAGTACAAAACCACCCTTGTTTTCAAGAATATCCTTCATTTCTGCATAGTCATTGCATTCAAAGGTATTTGCATTCCTGAAGTTGAGCGCTTTTTTATATATATTATCCTGAATATCAACAAGCAGTTTTTTCACATGCTTAACCACTTCTTCCTGGGGTATGATTTTTTTCTCAAGGGTATCGCGCCTTGCAACCTCCACGGTATTATTTTCATAATCTTTCGGGCCAATGGCAAGCCTTACAGGTACGCCTTTCAGTTCGTACTCTGCAAATTTCCATCCCGGTTTGTGTGTGTCGCGGTTGTCAAATTTTACTGTTATCCCTTCGTCTTCAAGCAATTTCTTTAGTTGTTCGGCCTTTTCGGCAATCATGCTGCGCTGCTCATCGGTTTTATAAATAGGGACAATAACCACATGAACAGGGGCAAGTTTTGGCGGAAGCACCAACCCGTTATCGTCTGAATGGGTCATAATTAGAGCGCCGATCAGCCGTGTGGTAACTCCCCAGGATGTGGCCCATACAAAATCGGGCTTACCGTTTTTATCGGTGAAGGTTACATCAAAAGCTTTTGCAAAATTCTGGCCGAGAAAATGAGAGGTTCCGGCCTGCAAGGCTTTACCATCCTGCATCAGGGCTTCAATACAGTAGGTGTCAATAGCGCCGGCAAATTTCTCGTTGTCGGTTTTAACACCTTGTATCACCGGAACGGCCATGTATTCTTCTGCAAATTGTGTATATACATTAAGCATCTTCAAGGTTTCTTCAACAGCTTCCTCGCTCGATGCATGGGCAGTGTGGCCTTCCTGCCATAGGAACTCGGTGGTCCTGAGAAATAACCTTGTGCGCATCTCCCAGCGCACCACATTTGCCCATTGGTTGTATAACAGGGGCAGGTCGCGGTACGATTGTATCCAGTTTTTGTAAGTATTCCAGATGATGGTCTCTGATGTCGGGCGAATAATCAGTTCTTCTTCCAGCCTGGCTTCAGGGTCTACAACCACGCCTTTCCCATCGGGGCTGTTTTTGAGCCGGTAATGGGTAACCACGGCACACTCTTTGGCAAAACCTTCCACATGGGCAGCCTCTTTGCTGAAAAACGATTTTGGGATAAAGAGAGGGAAATAAAGGTTGGAATGACCTGTTTTCTTGAACATCCCGTCGAGGGCAGCCTGCATCTTTTCCCAGATTGCATATCCGTATGGTTTGATGACCATACATCCCCTGACGGCTGAATTCTCTGCCAGATCGGCTTTAACCACCAGATCGTTATACCATTGTGAATAATTTTCTTCCCTGCTCGTTAATTCCTTTGCCATATTATTGTTTTTGGTATGGTATTTGTTGTATTGTTAATAAACTAAAATTGGTACAAAGTAAAAAAATAAAATCATATCTTCACAATGTAAATTTATCAGGAGGCTAAATCATGAAAACACTATTATTCATAGCAGCGATAACCGGAGCAGCAATACTCACTTCCTGCTCCAGTAGTTTTCGGGCTACATCCGAATATGATGATGTGTATTATACGCCCTCATCGGAACCAGCTGTAGTTACCGAAAATGTTGTTACCCCCGTAAATGAAAAGCCTGTAAGCGATTATGAACGCTATATCAACCAGATGGACAACCAGGGTTCTGCCACTGAATATGCCCAGGAACCCGATACCATGCAATACCAGGAAGAAGAGCTTACAGCCGACAAAGATTATCTGGACACCGAATATTATGAAGAAGACGGAAATTCA
>JAFGPL010000306.1 GCA_016936215.1 Bacteroidales bacterium | reverse complement strand
ATATAAAATATTTACTTCATCTTATCATCATCCCCATTGCCTTGTGTGCTAATCATGCAACCTTTCGATGAATTGCTTGTCATTAGAAAAGTATTCGGAATAATACTTTACAGGTTTCTTTTTGTGAAATTAAAAAAACTACAATGAAAACAACCATGAAAAAAAAGATTGTACTGCTTGCTGTAATAATTATTACTGTTTTACACTTAAATGCACAGGAAGATGAGATTCAAACATTGTTTAACGGACAGCCCTTGAAGATAAGTGGCTTTGGAGGGCCCGCCATGAATTTTACAACATTCAATGATGAATTTGCCTTTATGATGGGCGGCGGTGGCGGATTAATGATCAATAACCTTTTTATAGGTGGTTATGGTACCGGAATAGCCAATACAATTCAGTATGAAGATACTGATGATGAACTAAGTTTCGGACACGGGGGATTCTGGCTCGGTTACACACTGTATCCCAATAAACTGGTTCATCTTTCTATACAAACCCAAATGGGATGGGGTAAAGTTGACAGGATGAACAGCAGGCATGAAATGCTGGAAAATATTGATAAAATATTTGTGATAACCCCGATTATAGAAGCTGAGATGAATGTTACCAGGTATTTCAGAATAGGATTAGGTGGACAATACAGGATTGCAACACTTGATGATAATACCATCATTGATTCCAAAGGACTTTCCGGCCCGGGAGTTGTTTTGTCTTTTAAATTCGGATGGTTCTGAGATCACAGGTAGTTTAATTTTCAGTAAATAGCGAAAAAGTATAAAACTTCTTGCATGCTTTTTTTATATTTACCGTCAATTAAATTTTTAAACTATGTTTAATTACCGTAAGCTGAATATCTTTTTCGGCTGGTTTGTTTTTTTAGTAGCTGCAGTTGTATACCTTGTTACCCTTGAACCAACAACAAGTCTTTGGGACTGTGGGGAATTCATTGCCAGTGCTTATAAACTTCAGGTCGGGCACCCTCCAGGGGCACCTTTTTTCATGCTTATGGGTCGTTTTTTCTCAATTTTTGCTCCCGATCCCACACAGGTAGCAAAAATGATCAATGCAATGTCTGCCCTGGTAAGCGCTTTTACGGTAGCATTTCTTTTCTGGACAATAACCCACCTGGTCAAAAAATTTGTTGCAGTTGAAAATGAAATGTATACCCCTGCCCAGTTGATTGCTGTTATCGGCAGCGGACTTGTGGGTTCATTGGCATATACATTTTCCGATACCTTTTGGTTTTCTGCCGTCGAAGGGGAAGTATATGCCAGTTCTTCACTATTTACAGCTTTGGTATTCTGGGCAATACTCAAATGGGAAAATGAAGCTGACAAAAAATATGCCAACAGGTGGATTATCCTTATCGCTTACCTTATGGGGCTATCAATAGGGGTTCACCTGCTTAATCTCCTTGCTATACCTGCAATTGTACTTGTTTACTATTTCAGAAAAAACACAGTTACCCCTGCCGGAATAGCAAAGGCGCTTATTGTTTCTATAGTTTTGCTTGGTTCGGTTATGTATATTGTTATTCCAGGTGCTGTTTGGTTTGCGTCGCGTTTCGAGCTTTTGTTTGTGAACAACTTTGGTATGAAAGTCAATTCAGGGGTGGTATTTTATCTTATACTGCTGGCCGGTTTGTTTATCTATGGTATTCACCTTACAATGAAGAAGAAGCAGGTGGTACTCAATACAATCCTAACCGGTCTTGCTGTCATATTGCTTGGCTATTCTTCTTATGCCTTAATTGTAGTAAGGTCGCTTGCAAATCCGCCAATGGATGAAAATAATCCCGAGACCGTATTTTCATTGCTTTCTTACCTTAACAGGGAACAGTATGGTGACAGGCCATTGTTTTCAGGCCAGTACTTCAATGCCCGGCCCATACGCACAAAAGAGACCAAGCCGACTTATACATATCTCGATGGAGAATTTAAGGTTACAACCCGGAAAATTGAATATGAATATGACAAGCGGTTTTTGACATTTTTTCCCCGTATGTGGAGTTCGGGCGATGACCATATACAGGTATATCTTGACTGGGCCGGAATAAAAGAATCAGATGTATATTTCCCCCGAAAGGATGCGAATGGGAACATTTTACGTGATAATGCCGGAAATGTTTTATATGACAGGTCAGCGCCCAAAAAATCTCCCTCATTTGCCCAAAACCTGAAGTTTTTCTTTAAATACCAGGTGGGGCATATGTATGTCAGATATTTTCTGTGGAATTTTGTAGGCAGACAGAACGATCAGCAGGGGCATGGCGGTGCATCCAATGGTAACTGGATAAGCGGAATTGATTTTATTGACAGTTTCATGGTTGGCAAATCTAAAAATATGCCCGAAGAAATGGCAAAAAATCCGTCGCGTAACACCTATTTCTTTCTGCCATTTCTGCTTGGCCTTCTTGGGTTACTGTTTCATTTGCAGAAAGATGTAAAAAACTTCTGGGTGGTAATGTTCCTGTTTGTACTTACAGGCCTGGCAATTGTGGTTTACCTTAACCAGACCCCTTTGCAGCCCAGGGAGCGTGATTATGCCTATGCCGGATCGTTTTATGCCTTTGCCATATGGATTGGAATTGGTGTCTATGGAATCTTCGATTCAGTGGGGAAAAAACTTAAAGGCACAGCCGGGGCCTTCGCCATTGTTCTTTTGTGCCTTGTTGCGGTTCCGGGGATTATGGCGCGCGAAAACTGGGATGACCACGACAGGTCGGGCAGGTACACCGCAAGGGATATTGCCCGTAATTATCTGAATTCCTGTGCACCAAATGCTATCCTTTTTACCAATGGAGATAACGATACCTTTCCTTTATGGTATGTGCAGGAGGTTGAGGGAATAAGAACCGATGTAAGGGTTGTAAACCTTATGCTGCTCAATATGGACTGGTATATTGACGGGATGAAGCTCAAAGCATATGAATCCGACACACTTCCCATTACAATTTCGTCTGAAAAATACCTGATGGGAACCCGTGACCATATTTATGTAACAGACAGAATTAAACAATATATTGATATTAAAGAACTTGTTGAATTTGCGAGCAGTGAGAAGCAACAAACAAAGGTACAAACCCAATCGGGGCATCAGTTTAATTTTATCCCCACCCGCAAATTCAGATTACCGGTTGATTCGGTAGCTGTCTTAGCCAATGGTACAGTTAAACCCAAAGATGCCGGGAAAATAGTATCTGCAATAGAATGGGATTTTTCACGGGGCAGCATTGGTAAAAGCGAACTGATTGTGCTCGATATCCTTGCCCATAATAATTGGGTAAGACCTGTATATTATGTATCCACGCATCATGAAGGTACCCTGGGGCTTGAGAATTATTTACAGCTTGAAGGATTTGCCTACAGGCTGGTGCCAATCTACTCCCCGGCTGCCGGACAGCTTAACGTTGGCAGAATAGATTCAGATATACTATATGAAAACCTGATGAATAAGTTTGAGTATGGGCGAATGAATGAACCGGATGTCTATCTTGATGACTTTCATGTAAGGACCCTTTCCATCGTAAGATTGAGAAACCGTTTTGCACGCCTGGCCAGCCAGCTTCTTGCCGAAGGTAAAACCGATAAGGCAGTTGAAGTGCTCGACAGGGTTATGGAATTGGCGCCACACGAAAAAGTACCTTTCGATAATTATGTTATACAGATAGCAGATACTTACTTTCAATGCGGGCAAACTGAAAAAGCGCTTGCAATCATTAATAGTTATGCTGAAATCTGTGAACAGATAGCATCATATTATATTAACCAGAACAGAAAAATAGTTAATGAATGCAGCTATGAAATAAGATATAACCTTCAGATGATGCAAAACATGGGGATGACCCTGCAAAAAAACGGGCAAAAGGAACCGGCTGATAAGATTACAGGAAGGTTGAACGAATTGTATCAACAATATACAGTTAAATTGTGATGACAGGCTTTTCATCCTGTCGGGATACAGGTAAAAAAACTATTACCTTTTTAGCAACAGTTTAATAAATTTACATACCCTGCTGTCCCGCCAGGCTTTCCCGGAAAAGATTTTCTAACTCATACTTCGTAAGAAAATCTAAATCGGGACAGGCTTCTCATCCTGTCGGGATACATTAAAAAAAAACTGTTACCTATTAAAGCAACAGTTAATTTCTTTTTAACTTACGCTGTCCCGCCAGGCTTTCCCGAAAAAGATTTTCTAACTCATACTTCGTAAGAAAATCTAAATCGGGACAGGCT
>JAFGPL010000305.1 GCA_016936215.1 Bacteroidales bacterium | reverse complement strand
TGGCATTCAGATTTATATTCGTTCGGTTTAAAAATACAAATTTTTTGAAAAATAATGTTTATTATCTTTACTTTGAAATAAAATCATCGCAATCATCTTACAGCGCCATGTACCCGAAAAAAGAGATCATCATATGTCTTGGCAGTTCTTGTTTTGCCAGGGGCAACAAAGAACTGATGAAATTTATTGAGAAGTATCTCAGGCAGAAAAAAGTTACTGACAAAGTTACATTTCGCGGCGACCACTGCTTTGAAAAATGCACCGAAGGCCCGAACCTGATGATTGACGGTAAAATATACCATGGCGTTAATAAAGACAATGTGATAGATTTTCTTATGGATGGATTAAAAGATATCTTCAAATAAACCATAGTATTTTGGAACCACTGGTAAAAATTGACCAACAAAAATGCACTACCTGTTATACCTGCCTGAGGGTATGCCCGGTAAAAGCGGTTAAAATAAATGAAAGCAACAAGCACCCCGAGATAAGTGTTAAAAGGTGTATTGGTTGTGGTGATTGTATTACCTCTTGTTACCCGGGAGCTATCAGTTACCGGAGCGACATAGAAAACGCCAAAGAGCTGCTGCAGTCCGGGCAGGATATTGCCTTTATCTGTTCACCCAGTATTTCAGCCGAATTCAATGATATTACAGATTACCGTAAATTTGTTTCCATGCTGCGTTCGCTCGGGGCAAAATACGTAAACGAGGTCTCTTTCGCTGTAGATATTATTGCCTACAAGTATTTGCACCTTTTCAACGATTTCAAGGGTAAATATTACATTACCACCTACGATCCTGTAGTGGTATCGTACATAGAAAAATATCACCCGAACCTGATCAGCAACCTGGCGCCAATGGTTTCTCCCATGATTGCCTGCGCCATGATTATGCACAAAATCTATGGCGAAAACATAAAAATCATTTATATCGGCCCTGAAATTGCCCGGAAAGAAGAAGCTTTAAGACATAAAGGCGATGCCAAAATAGACGTGGTACTCACATTTCTTGAATTGCGGCAGCTTTTCGAAGAATATTCCCTTGATGAAAGCACAATTGAATTTTCTGATTTCGACCCGCCAATTGGTTATAAAGGATCGCTTTACCCGCTTGCCAACGGCATTATACAGGCAGCAGACATGGACGAAAACAGGCTTACCTCTGATATTATAACTATTGAAGGGAGAAAACCTATGCTTGAATCTATACAAGAGTTTGAAAACAATGTAAAAACCATACACCGTCATTTGAATGTTACATACGGAAATTCGCTTTACGGCCCCGGGCTCACCAAACACGGCAACAAACTATTGAAAGAACACCTGGTTATAGAATATGCAAACAAAAGGCTGAACAATTTTTTTCGCCATGAATGGTATAACAATCTTCAGAGTTACATGGAACTTGATTTCTCCTGTTCTTTTAAAAATGATGATCAAAGGCTTCCCGAACCACAGCACGAAAAGGTACTTGAGATTCTCGACCTCCTCAACCGCAACGAAGATGATGTGCTGGGCTGCGACCAGTGTGGCTATGAGTCGTGCAAAGCATTTGCCGAAGATATTGCAAGGGGGCTTGCCACCCCGGAAATGTGTTCGTCCTATGCATTCAGGAGCTCAATGAATTTTGAAGAATCACTCAAACATCTGAATGAAAAACTTTCACAAACAAGAAAAGCGCTGAAAGAATCTGAAGAAAATGCAAAAAAAGAGCGCACCGCAGCAAAACAGGCATCGGACTTTACCAATGCAATGCTTGAAAAATTAAGGGCCGGCGTGGTAATATATGATTTCCAGATGAAAGTATTGCAGTCGAATACTGCTTTTATCAATATCCTTGGTGAAGAAGCAAAAGAGATCAACGAAGTTATCCCGGGGCTTGCCGGCGCTGACCTTAAAAGACTGCTCAGCCCGGGAATAATGAACCTTTTTACCTACGTTCTTACCGAAGGCGAAAATATAGAAAGCAGGGACATCATGCTTGGGGAAATTATGCTGAATATCTCGGTTTTCCCTATTGTAAAAAACAGGGTCGCGGGCGCCATCATACGCGATATGCGTGCTCCCGAAGTTCAGAAGGCAGAAGCCATCAAAAGAATCTCAGAAGTTATTGACAAAAACCTTGAGATGGTCCAGAAAATTGGGTTTCTGATGGGTGAAGGCGCTTCGGATATTGAAAAAATGCTCAATTCTATCATAAAATTTTATAACGAAGGAAACGGAACAGGCAAATGACCGGAAAATTTTTCGTTGAGGTTGACTGCCAGCAGAAAAACCATTATAAAGAGCGTATCTGCGGGGATGTTTTTCTTACACACAAGGTGAAAGAAGAAAACAGGATCATTATAGTACTTTCCGATGGCATGGGGCATGGAATTAAAGCCAGCGTGCTGGGCACATTAACGGCCACCATGGCGCTAAACTTTACCAAAGAACACAAAGCGCCCGAAAGGACTGCCGAAATTATCATGAAAACCCTGCCCGAGTGCAGCGAAAGAAAAATGAATTATTCCACATTCACAATCTTCGATATTGAACTCGATGGCAAAACAACCATTCTTGAATACGACAACCCCGAATGTATTATCATCCGCGACCGTAAAACACTTGAACCGGAGGTAAAAAATATTTCTTTCAATTCATGCAACGGAGGCAACAAAACACTTAGGGTAACCAGTTTCCAACCCAGAAAAGGCGACAGGATTATTTTCAGCAGCGACGGTATTCCGCAATCAGGGCTTGGCACACCCCAGTTTCCTTTTGGATGGGGTAACGACAACCTGACAAGATATGTTATTGATGTAATCAAACAATTTCCACAGATTTCCGCAAAACAACTTTCGGGCAGGATACTTAACATGGCATACAGGCACGACGGGTTTCAGTCGAAAGACGATACAAGCTGCGGTGTAATCTATTACCGCGAACCACGTACACTGCTTATCTGTACGGGGCCTCCATTCGAACAGGAAGACGATCCGAAACTGGCAGAAGTGGTAAATACATTTCAGGGGAAAAAGATCATTATGGGTGCTACCACCGGCGACATCATAGCCCGCGAGCTTCACCTGCAGATACAGGACGGGTTTGTGTTTGACGACCCCGAACTGCCCCCCATTTCAAAAATTGAAGGTGTAGATTTATATACCGAAGGAATCCTGACCCTCAACAAGGTTGAAAAAATTCTTAAAGCATACAATCAAACCTATAACCTCAACAAAGGCCCTGCAGATGAAGTAGTAAAATTAATTCTCGAAAGCGATGAGATTCAGATATTTGTTGGTACCAGGATAAATATCGCGCACCAGGACCCCAATCTTCCAGTTGAGCTTGAAATCAGGAGAACTGTGGTAAACCGCATCGCCAATATCCTTGAAGAAAAATTTCTGAAGAAAATCAAAATAAAATACATCTGACCTTTTTTAAAACATGGCAATTCAGGAACAAAAAGTACTATTGGCACATGGCAGCGGGGGAAAACTCTCCTCGGCACTGGTCAAAAAATATTTTATTGACAAATTCAGCAACCCGGTACTTGACCAGGTTACCGATTCAGCCATCCTGAAAGCCGACAGCTCCTACATTGCCTTTACCACAGATTCTTATGTCATTGACCCGGTTTTTTTCCCGGGTGGCGATATTGGCAAACTGGCAGTATGCGGAACAGTAAACGACCTGGCCGTTGCGGGGGCCTCTCCCCGTTTTCTTAGTGCAGCCTTTGTTATTGAAGAGGGATTTCCCCTCAGCCATCTGGAAATGATTACAAACTCAATGGCACAAACATCCGGGCAGGCAGGTGTAAAAATTGTAACAGGTGATACCAAGGTTGTCAACCGTGGCAAATGCGATAAGATATTTATCACCACCACCGGTATCGGAGTTTTAAACCCGCGATACCGGCATATTTCAAGGGGAGAGAATATAAAAACAGGTGATGCGGTGATCATTAACGGGTCTATTGGCGACCACGCCATAGCGGTGCTTGGTGTACGTGAAAATATCCGTTTTGAAGAAGAACTGTTCTCCGATTGCGCCCCGCTAAATACCTTAATTGATGAGCTGCTTGAAGCAGGTGTGGGGATAAAATTCATGCGTGACTTAACGCGGGGAGGATTGGGAACCATTCTTGCTGAAGTAACTGAAAACAAAACTTACGGTATATGCATCGAAGAAAAACAAATTCCATTGAAAGATGTCGTTAAAGGTGCATGCGAGATTTTTGGGTTCGATCCCCTTTACCTGGCAAACGAAGGCAAAGTAATGATTGTAACCGATAAAAACGATGCAGTTAAAGCATTATCAATCATGAAAAAAAACCTGTATGGCAAAAATGCCATGATAATCGGGGAAATCACCAAAGATTTCAGGGGAAAAGCAGCACTAAATTCAGTAACCGGGGGTAAAAGAATCATAGACAAACTTACAGGGGAAATGTTGCCCCGGATTTGTTAATGGCAAAAAACACTTGTTTTATGCACGAATTTTCAATAGCAGTAAATATTGTTGAAATAGCCGAAGAAACTGCGAAGTTGCACCATGCTGAAAAAATAAGCGGTATTGTACTCGAAATCGGGGAAGCATCGGGCATTGTCCCTGAAGCACTTGAAATGGCCATGCAATCAGCCGTTAAAAATACCATGCTTGAAAACGCAAAAATAACTTTTATATATATTCCGGCAAAGGCTATCTGTAATGACTGCAATAAAGAGTTTAACCCCGATAACCTCATTGCTGTCTGCCCTCACTGCTCCTCGTTCAATGTAACGATAACTTCAGGTAAAGAGATGCGGGTAAAGTCTATTGAGATTGATTAGTGAAAAAGAAACAATTATATTAAATTTGACAAAACAAACAAAAAACCATGTGTGATACATGCGGATGCAGCAATAACAGCGGATATACAATCATCACCTCATCAGGCGGCCATACCCATCATGGTGATGACCACCAGCACCCGCATACACATCCTCATCAGCACGACCACGGTAACGAAGAAAATCACAGCCACCACCATCATTCAGGAAAAATTATTGAAGTAGAAAAAGATGCCCTCTACCATAACAACCTTCTTGCCGAAAGGAACAGGGGATTTTTTGAGGCAAAAAATATTGTTGCCCTCAATCTTGTAAGCTCCCCCGGCGCCGGAAAAACGCTCCTGCTTGAAAAAACTGTTCAGTCGCGGCAGGTAAAAAGAATAATATCAGTCATTGAAGGCGACCAACAGACCACCCGTGATGCGGACAGGATCAAGTCTGCAGGGGTGCCGGTTGTTCAGGTAAATACCGGCAGCGGCTGCCACCTTGATGCATCTATGGTGCATTCAGCCCTCAAAGAGTTGCAACCACCCGATAACTCCATTCTGATGATTGAAAATGTGGGCAACCTCGTCTGTCCGGCCATGTTCGACCTCGGGGAAACGGCAAGGGTTGTTGTCATTAGTGTTACCGAAGGAGAGGATAAGCCTCTGAAATACCCGTATATGTTTCAGTCATCTCATGTCTGTATCATCAATAAAACAGATTTACTCCCGCATCTTGATTTTAACCTTGATGAACTGAAAAACAATGCGTTAAAAATCAATCATCATCTTCAATTTTTTGAGATTTCTTTAAGATCAGGGACCGGTCTTGAGAATTGGCTGGAATGGTTAAATAAACAATAGACCAAAATCTTCGGTTTAACCAGGCATACAAAACTCATTTTTCCCGTTACATCAATACCTGTATAACTATTTGATGAACATCAATCAATAAATTGACCTTTTAATTAAGCATTTATAACTATTTTTTGTAACTTGAACTTATCAATATTGTTATTTAGAAACATTATAGATTAATTGTTTATTGAGTTTTTGTTATAATAATAACAAAATTATTGTTATTTTTGTAACAAAGAAAAAGCTAATCCGTAACACGGATATAAAATGCTGTATAAAATGAAAATTGGTGAAGTGGCAAGATTGATCAACGGAAAAATTGTAAGCGGGAATTTACACTCTGGCAAAGAAGTAAATCACGCATTTGCCTCGGACCTGATGAGTGACGTACTTACGCTTGATTCAGCGGATATTCTGCTTATTACCGGGCTTGCCAACATGCAGACAATACGCACAGCCGAAATGGCCGACATTTCAGGGATAGTATTTGTAAGAAACAAAAAACCCACCAAAGAAATGATTGATCTGGCCGAGGAGAGCAACATCGTATTGATTGAATCTGCCTCTTCAATGTTCAATGTTTGCGGACAACTTCACCATGCAGGCATAAAACCGTTGTTTTAACGGGTTGACCGAATGATATTTGAATATCAAATAGAAGGTGGCGACTTCACAAAGGCAGGTTCTGCCTCAAGTGAGGTAAAAAAAATTCTTAGACAATTAAACCTTGAACCGTCATTGATCAAACGTATTGCTGTTGCCATGTATGAAGCCGAAGTAAATGTTGTGGCACATGCTTACAGAGGTACCATGACCGTTGATATTGACACTGGCAGAATCTTCATTGCAGTAAAAGACGAGGGCCCCGGTATTGAAGATATTGAAAAAGCAATGACTGAAGGATGGTCCACAGCCAACGAGAAAGTGCGTGAAATGGGTTTTGGCGCTGGCATGGGGCTTCCTAATATCAAAAAAAATGCAGACGAACTGAAAATCACGAGCACGCCGGGAACCGGCACCAAGGTTGAAATAACTTGTTTTACCAGATTATGACAGAAGGAAAAAAACATACATTTCATCATGCCCTTAAAATTGTTGAGGAGGCTTGTATCGGATGTATACATTGCATGCAGGTATGCCCCACCGAAGCCTTAAGGGTACGCAATGGTAAAGCTGTGCTGATGCCCGAGCGCTGCGTGGATTGTGGTGAATGTATGAAAGCCTGCCCTGTGAACGCGATTATTGTAGAACAGGATGATTTCCATAATATCTTTCAATACAAATACCGTGTGGCCATCGTCCCCTCGGTTTTTATAGGCCAGTTCCCGCGTAATATCCCTACCCGTGAGATTTATAGCGGAATTCTCGAATCGGGTTTTACCCATGTATTCGAAGCCGAGCACGGGGCCAGGCTGCTTGGTGAAGAAATATCAAAATACCAGAAAGAACATGCTTCTTTAAAACCTGTTATCTCCTCTTTTTGCCCGGCAGTTGTAAGGCTTATACAGGTAAAATTTCCCTCGCTTGTAGAAAACATCATGCTGCTAAAAGCCCCGCTGGATATTGCTGCCATTGCATATCGAAAAAAACTTGTTGAATCGGGTGTTCCAGAAAATGAGATCGGTGTTTTCTATATCACCCCGTGTGCAGCAAAAATTGCTGCAGTTAAAAGCCCTGTAGGTGAGAGCCAATCTCCGTTTAACGGGGTCATAAACATGAATTTCCTTTACAACAAGGTATTCTCAATCATCAACCGCAGCGACCGTAAATCGTGCCAGGTACCTGACAAAGAACAGCTTCGCGATACCGAGATGCTATGGAGCCTGACCAATGGGGAAACAGGCTTTGCTACAGGCCGCAGCCTGGCCATTGACGGAATACAAAATGTAACAGAATTTCTTGAAGACCTCGAAAATGATTCGATTGGCGTGTTTGATTTCCTTGAACTAAGAGCATGTGACCAGGGGTGCGCAGGAGGAATCCTTTCTGTTGCCAACAGGTTTCTGTGCGCCGAAAGGCTTAGGAACCGTGCGAACGATTACATCAAAGAAAGCAGAAACCTTAATACATACGCTGGCACAGTAAATACATTCAAGGACTATCTGCTGGAAAATATCGGGTTGGAACCGATAAAACCGCGTGCTGCCTTTGCGTTGGATGAAAACATGGATACAGCCATGAAAAAAATAACCCGTGCACGTATACTATACAGCCACCTGCCCGCTATTGACTGTGCCGCCTGCGGTTCACCCGGATGCAAAGCCCTGGCTGAAGATATCGTGCAGGAACGGGCAGCGATTACCGATTGTGTTTTTATTCAAAAACTTATGCTTATTCACCAAGATATCAAACCTGACCAGAGCTTCGATATGGTTGAAAAAGTATGGGGAAAAAAGAAATTTGCAGATATTGCATTAAAGAAAGATGATATATGAATATAGCAGAAATTGCTGACAGGCTGAACTTTGAAATAGTATGTGGCAGCACTGGTAAAAACAACATGGTAACCTGGGGTTATACCAGTGATATGTTAAGCAATGTAATGGGCAATGCTTCAGAAGGAAACCTCTGGATTACCATGCAGTCGCACAAAAATATTCTTGCTGTTGCCTTGCTTAAGGAGTTATCGGGCATCGTGCTGGTTAACGGCCATCGTCCTGATACAGAAACAGTAACGCAGGCAGAAAAAGAGGGTGTGGTTATCCTGGCAACAGACCTGCCGGCATTTGAAACAGCAGGCAGGTTATACCAATTGCTGAAAGAAAATGAGGACATTCAAAGCTGATTTTCATGTTCACACCGTTCTTTCACCATGCGCCAGCCTTGATATGGCACCGGTTAAGATCATAGAAAAGGCAGTTGCAGAAAAAATTGACATACTGGCAATAACCGATCACAACTCCACGCTTCACTGTAAATTAATGTGTAAGCTGGGAAAAGAGGCAGGGATAAAAGTGCTGCCGGGAGTTGAGATCACCACAAAAGAAGAGGTTCATTGCCTCGCGTTCTTTGAAACAGTTGAAACGGCAAATATTTTTCAGCAAATAATTGAAAAACATAAACCGGACATACCAAACCGGAAAGAGATTTTCGGCTACCAGCCGGTGGTTGACAGAGATGAAAATATACTTTACGAGGTTGATTGGCTGCTGATATCAGCACTTTCTCTCAATCTCGGTGAAGCCGCAGAGATTGTTAGCATGATGAATGGCATATTTGTGCCGGCCCATATAGACAGGCCTTCAAACAGTTTATTGGCAAACCTGGGGTTTATTCCCGACAACCTAAAAATTGATGCTGTTGAAATTTCAAAAAGCATTGATTTTAACGCCTTGCTGATGAAAACACCTGAAATTGCCAGATACACGGTTATAAGGGGCTCTGATGCACATTGTATCGAAGATATAGGAAGCGGTTTTACCATGCTATATATAGAAAATGATGATTTTGATGAGATAAAAATGGCCTTTGCAGCAGAAGCTGGTCGTAAAGTGATGGCATTAAAAAAATGAATGATTTGTCGTTACATATACTGGATATCACCCAGAATTCAATTCGTGCCGGGGCATCAGAAATCTATATAACTGTAAACGAAGACAGTGCTACCGACAAATTGACCATTGAGATCAGGGACAATGGTAAAGGCATTGACAAAGAACTGGTTGAAAAAGTAACCGATCCGTTTTTCTCAACCAGGAGTACCAGAAAAATCGGAATGGGGCTTCCACTCCTAAAGCAGAATGCAGAACAATGTGAAGGTTCTTTGAATATAGTTTCGGAAAAAGGTACGGGTACCATGGTGACTGCCATTTTTAAAAAAAGTCATATTGATTGCCCGCCAATGGGCAATATGGCAGCAACGATTAAATCTTTGCTTTGCTCTGGCCATTCGTACCACCTGGTTTACAAACACGAAATTGACGGAAGAGAATTTGTATTTGACAGCAGAGAAATTTCCGAAATACTTGAAGGATTGAATGTTAATACACCAAAAATTATTAACTTTATTAAAGAGATGATAGATGAGAACCTGAAAAACATTGGTGCATCTTAATAAAAACAGGATATATTAAAGGATATTTTAAAATTTTAATAACCATGACCAAATTAAAAAGTCTGAACGATTTGCGTAAAATCCGCGATGAACTGAAATCAAAAACCAGTATCCGCGAAAAAGGAGAACATCCCGAAAACCTTGTGCAGGTGAAGGTAGCAATGGCTACATGTTGTATTGCCTCCGGGTCTCGGGAGGTTATGAATTTTATTGTTGACGAGCTTGAAAAACGAAACATTGATGCCGTAGTCACTCAAACAGGCTGCATGGGTTATTGCTATGCTGAACCCACCATCGAGGTGACCATTCCCGGCAAAGAACCTGTAGTCTTTGGCTATGTCAACATGAAAAAAGCCGATGAAATAATCGAAAGATATATTAAAAACGGCGAACTGGTGGATGGAATTATTCCTGTTAATTATGAAACAATTGACAATAAATAAAACAAAATAACTGTTATGTCTGATTATAAACTGCATTTATTAGTTTGCGGGGGCACCGGATGTAAAGCCTCCCAAAGCGAATTGATTTATGAAAATCTGAAAAAAGAGATTGGCAATGAAGGCCTGAGCGATTTTGCACAGGTTGTAAGAACAGGGTGCTTTGGATTTTGTGAAAAAGGGCCTATCGTGAAGATTATTCCCGACAATACATTTTATACACAGGTAAAACCTGAAGATGCTAAAGAAATTGTTGCCGAGCATATCGTTAAAGGCCGTAAGGTAGAAAGGCTCCTTTATACCGACCCTGTGGCAAAGAAAACAGCAGGTTCAACCAGGGAAATTGGTTTTTATAAAAAGCAGGTACGTATTGCGCTTCGCAATTGCGGTATCATTGACCCTGAAAATATTGGGGAATATATATCCCGTGATGGATATGAAGCATTAGGTAAGGTTCTTACAGAATTGAGCCCGGCAGATACCATCAAAATCATTAAAGACAGCGGCCTGCGCGGACGCGGGGGAGCCGGCTTTCCTACAGGTCTTAAATGGGAACTTGCAGCTAAAAGCCCTGGAAATGAAAAATATGTAGTATGTAATGCCGATGAAGGCGACCCGGGTGCCTTCATGGACAGGTCAATTCTTGAGGGTGATCCGCATACGGTAATTGAAGCAATGGCCATTTGCGGCTATTGTATAGGCGCTGATAAAGGTCTTGTATATATCAGGGCAGAGTATCCGCTTGCAATCGAAAGGTTAAAAACAGCCATTAAGCAGGCAAGGGAATATGGGTTACTTGGAAATAACATACTTGGTTCAAAATTCAGCTTCGACATAGAACTAAGGTATGGAGCAGGCGCCTTCGTATGTGGGGAAGAAACCGCCCTCATCCATTCAATGGAAGGCGGACGTGGAGAACCAACACTTAAACCTCCATTCCCGGCTGTATCAGGATACCTCGGAAAACCCACCAATGTAAATAACGTGGAGACTTTTGCAAATATTCCGGTCATCCTCACAAAAGGAGCGGAATGGTTCAGCAGCATTGGCACAGAAAAATCAAAAGGGACAAAAGTTTTCGCGCTGGCAGGTAAGATAAATAACGTAGGATTAATTGAGGTTCCGATGGGTATCACGCTGCGTGAAGTTATTTTTGAAATCGGCGGCGGAATTAAAAACGGTAAAAAATTCAAAGCCGTGCAAACAGGCGGCCCTTCGGGCGGATGTCTCACCGAAAAGCACCTCAATATCCCGATTGAATACGAAACCCTTGTGGCAGCAGGTTCAATGATGGGATCAGGCGGTATGATCGTTATGGACGAGGACGATTGTATGGTAGATTTTGCCAAATTCTTCCTTGAATTCTCGGTAGAAGAATCGTGCGGTAAATGCACCCCCTGCCGTATCGGCAACAAAAGGTTGCATGAACTGCTTGACAGGATATGCAAAGGAAATGGCGCCCCGGAAGATATAGACAGGTTAATAAACCTGAGTTACGTTATCAAAGACACTGCTTTATGTGGGCTCGGCCAGGCTTCACCCAATCCTGTGCTATCAACTTTGGAACACTTCAGGCATGAATACGATGCCCATATCATTGATAAAAAGTGTCCAGCCGGGGTATGTAAAGCATTAATGACCTATGAAATAGTCCCCGAAAATTGTGTAGGCTGCACAGCATGCGCCAGGGCCTGCCCTGTAGGTGCAATCACCGGTGAACGTAAACAAATACACAAAATAGACCCGAAACTATGTATCAAATGTGGCGCGTGTCTTGAAAGATGTAAATTTAATGCAGTAATCGTCAATTAATTCTGGAAAAATGGAAATGATAAAACTTACAATAGACAACAAAATAGTTGAAGTAGAAAAAGGGACAACTATTTACAAAGCTGCCAAAAAAGTAGGCATTGATATCCCAGTGCTTTGTTATATGGACCTGGCAGACCTCGGCATTGAGCACAAACCGGGTGGTTGCCGTATTTGCGTGGTAGAGGTGGAAGGCCGCAGAAACCTTGCCCCCTCATGCTCGACAGAAGTCACGGAAGGAATGGTTGTAAACACGCATTCTATCAGGGTCTTAAATGCCCGAAGGATTGTAATGGAACTAATCCTTTCAGACCATCCGAAAGAATGCCTTGTATGTCCGAAATCGGGTAATTGCGAACTTCAGAGTATCGCCATCAAACTTGGCATCAGGGATATCCCCTACCAGGAAATATCAGAAATGTCAACCTATCGTGTGGATTTCTCACCCTCGATTATTCGTAACATGGATAAATGTATCATGTGCCGCAGGTGTGAAACCATGTGTAATGAATTCCAGACTGTAGGGGCATTATCAGCCGTGAACAGGGGATTTATGTCGGTAGTTGCCCCGGCCTTTGAAATGGACCTTGAAGACTCTGTATGTACCTATTGCGGGCAGTGTGTTGCAGTATGCCCCACTGCGGCGCTTACCGAAGTTGACCATACCAATAAACTGATACGCGACCTGGCCAATCCCAATAAAACGGTGATCGTGCAAACAGCGCCTGCCGTAAGGGCCGCGCTTGGCGAAGAATTCGGCCTTGAACCCGGAACCCTCGTCACCGGAAAAATGGTTTCGGCACTGCGTCAGCTTGGTTTCAAATATGTTTTCGACACCGATTTTGCAGCCGACCTTACCATCATGGAAGAAGGCACCGAATTGCTTGAAAGGCTTTCAAAACATCTGAAAGGCGACAAAAATGTTAAACTGCCGATTCTTACCTCCTGTTGCCCCGGCTGGGTCAACTTTTTCGAATCACAGTTTACCGACATGCTCGATATCCCTTCTACGGCAAGGTCTCCACAACAAATGTTCGGCGCCATAGCCAAAACCTATTTTGCACAAAAAATAAATGTAAAAAGGGAAGACCTGATCGTGGTTTCGATCATGCCATGCCTGGCCAAAAAATACGAGTGCCAGCGTGACGAGTTTAAAGTAAACGGAAATCCTGATGTAGACTATTCTATTTCGACCCGTGAATTGGCTTCTTTGATTAAAAGAGCAAATATTTCATTCAATTCATTACAGGACGATGATTTTGATGCACCTCTCGGTGAATCATCCGGGGCAGGCGTTATTTTCGGTGCCACAGGTGGCGTAATCGAAGCTGCTGTCCGGACTGCTTACGAGCTTTTCACAGGTAAAAGCCTTGAAAAAGTTGATTTTAAAGAATTAAGAGGGATGGAAGGCATCAGGCAGGCTACCATAGATTTTGGCGGAACACCTATCAATATAGGTATTGCCCATGGACTTGGCAAGGCACGGCAACTTCTTGAAAGCATCAGGAAAGGTGAAAGTAATTTTCATGCTATCGAAATAATGGCCTGCCCGGGCGGTTGTATCGGTGGTGGCGGGCAACCATTACACCACGGCAAAACCGAAATCCTGAAAAAGCGTATGGAAGCAATTTATCGTGAAGATGAAGGAAAAACGATAAGAAAATCGCATGAAAACCCATACATCATCAAACTTTATGAGGAATTTCTCGGCAAACCAATGAGCGATAAGGCCCATAAATTACTGCATACTCATTATGTTGATAAGAAAAAAAGAATCATTTATATCTGAAAATACAATAACGGAAAAACTTGAGATATGTCAAATATAAAAGTAGAACTTAAGAAAAACCAGGTTGATAAGATTAAAGAGATATGCAAATCTTTTAATAACAACCCTGGTGAGTTAATCAATGCACTGCACAAGGTGCAGTCAACATTTGGGTACCTTCCTGCCGAAGTACAGGAAGTAGTGTCACAGGAAATGGATGTTCCATTATCCAAAGTATATGGGGTGGTTACTTTTTACAGTTTTTTCTCGATGATACCCAAAGGCAAATACCCCATATCCATATGCACCGGTACTGCTTGTTATGTAAGAGGCGCCGAAACCGTGCTCCAGGAATTTAAAAAAGAGCTCGGGATTGAAGTTGGAGAAACCACAGCCGACGGCAAATTCTCTATCGGATGCCTGAGATGCGTGGGGGCATGCGGTCTTGCACCCGTAGTAATGGTAGGAGAAAAAACATATGGTCGTGTGTCTCCGGAAATGGTAAAAGACATAATAAAGGAATATAACGAATAGGTTAGTTTAATTAGTTAGGGCAAAGGGGCTTCATTTTTGGAAGTCCCTTTTTTTTTGACTATTTTGCACATTCAAATTTCAGGTGCGAGGTAAAATATGGCTGGTAACAAAATTAGCAGGAGAGATATTATCAAAGGACTGGCAACAGTTCCTGTATTTGGCTATCTGGGTTTTTCATTCTTTAAAAAGAAACAGTCTGAAGATTTAATTACTGAAGAGCGGAAAAATCTATATTCAGAACTTGGATTAGATTTTCAACCGGGTTATCCGGGTAAAAAATTCATTGTAAAAAAAGTTATTGGTGATCATCTGCGTATTGGAATTATTGGTGCCGGCAACCGCGGCAAATCATTGCTCAGGTCACTCGGGTTTGTGGACAAAAGTTGGATAAAGTCACATACCACTTCATCGGGGCAACCGGATAAAACACTGCAGGACTTTCTAAACCGCGACAAATTAAATATTTCACTAACAGCCGCTTGCGATGTTTTCGACATGCACTTACAGCAGGCAATAGAAATTTCTGCATATAACAAAGACAAAAACGATTTTTCAGGAATTCCCGCAAAGGGTTACAAAGACTATAGGAAGCTTCTCGAAGACAAAAATGTTGATGCTGTAATTATTGCCACTCCCGACTTCTGGCACGGGCCAATTGCCATTGAAGCTATTAAAGCAGGTAAACATGTGTATTGTGAAAAATGCATGACCAACAGCGAAGAAGAGGCTGTGGCCCTTTATGATACGGTAAAAAGCAGCAACATGGTATTACAGGTCGGTCACCAGTATTCGCAAAACGATTGTTTTCCAAGGGCACAGTATTTGTTAAGGAACAATAAGATTGGCAAAGTAACGCTAATCGAAACAACCTCAAACCGTAATTCTGAGGACAGCGCCTGGGTAAGGCATCTTGATGGTAAAGGTAACACGAAACCCGGAACACCTGAAACACTCGACTGGAACATGTTTCTCGGCAAGGCACCAAAAGTGCCTTTTGACCTTAAACGATTTTATAACTGGTCGCTTTACTGGGATTACTCAACAGGGGTCGCCGGTCAATTGATGTCTCACGAATTTGATGTGGCCAACCAGCTCATGGGTTTAGGCATCCCCGGTTCGGTTGTTGCTGAAGGCGGCGTTTTTTTTCATAAAGAGGACCGTGAAACACCCGACATTTTTAATGTATTGTGTAATTACCCTGAAAAAGAACTCACCTTTATTTACAGCGCCTCACTAGCCTCGAACAGGGAAAGGGGAAGAATATTCATGGGCCATGATGGGTCGCTTGAGGTTGACAATAACATACGTATGATCATAGACAGGGAATCAACTCAATATGCCTCATATATCAAAAGCAGGCAGATTACTCCTGGTAAGGTGTTTTTCGAATACCGGCAGGGTATCGGCGACATTGATGCGGTAACATCACCAACAGAGCAATATTATGCAAGCAAAGGACTTACCTATACCATGCGCGATGGTAAAAAGGCCGATACCTCTTTCCTTCACCTGAAAAACTGGCTCGATTGCATTCGTTTTGGGGGCACCCCTGCATGCGATATCGAAAAAGGATTCGAGGTAACAATAACCTGCATGATGGCCACCAAAGCATACAGGGAAAAGAGAAGGGTCAGGTGGGATGCTGGAAAAAGACGAATAGTATAACCATGATGCGACCATTGTTTAATATGATCTTTTTACTTCTGACTACCCACAATATGTGGGCGCAACCCCTCATGATTTTTCAGAAGACTTCGCACGACTTCGGCAGGGTAGCCAATCTTGATTATCCCCCTGCGGTTTTTGAATTTGAAAATTCAGGAAACGAACCACTTGCTATACTCATGGTTAGAAAAAGCCCCGATGTAAAGGTAAGCTACGACAGCAAATTCATCGGTCCGGGTGAACAGGGAAAAATTTTTGTGCTTCCTGACCTGAACAGGTTAGGGCCTTTTGAAGAAAAAATCATCGTGGTTTCGAATACCCCCGTGGGAAACTCAGAAATAATCATTAAAGGCACAGTGATTACCATTCAGGAATGTTTCCCTAACCAAAACAACATGGACATACGGGAGGTGAATGTATTGAATAAAATTACAAAAGAACCTGTAGCAAAAGCCCATGTTGAATTTTTATTCAATATGCAGCAGCAGATCAGCGGCATTACCAACAGCGGCGGAAAAATGACCAAAGAGCTAAAAATCGGGCAATATCACACAAAAATAACAGCAGCGGGTTACCATACCCATGAAGAAGATTTTTACCTGCGAAGGTCTATCCCTGCACTCTTTTTCGAAATTGACCCCCTGGCAGAACCTGTTCCGGCTACCGAAATCACGTTGAATATTGAATTTCCCAAAAGCGAACCGGATTTACCCGATAATCCTGACATTGAACCCCTTGCACTCCCTGTTGACCAATATGCAGCAAACAACCTGGTTTTGCTTGTTGATGTATCATTGTCAATGAAAGCCGAAAATAAGCTTGAACTTATGAAAGGATCGGTGAGTAACTTAGTAAGTGTATTAAGAAAAATTGATAATGTGGCAGTTATATCTTATGCTGAAGAACCTGTAGTATTGCTGCGATCGGTTGACGGAAGCGAAAAAGATAAGATTAGGGAAGTAATCAACAGACTTACTCCTGCAGGAATTACCAATGGTGTAAAAGGCTTGAACAGTGCCTATAGCCTTGCACAAAAGAAATACATTCAAAACGGGAACAACCAGGTTATACTTGCCACCGATGGTAAATTTACAGGAGGCAATATACCTGCAGATGAATTCAGGCAAATGATCTCTGGATATGCCAATCAGGGCATTACCATTTCAATAATCGGTTTTGGCCTTGATGAAAAGGCTATCGCTTTCATGAAAGAGATCGCGGCCTATGGAAGGGGAAAATACATTCATGTAAGGGGCCGGGAGGATATTTCAAACCTACTGATTGATGAGATTAAGGCCAATTCGTTTATCGGGAACCGTTAATTTTCAGGTCATAAAAATGCTCATCGCTTCCATGAAATAATCTTTTTTGCGTCTTGCCAGGGGCACAATCGAGCCGTCAATCATTTCAACATGTCCCCCATCGCGTTTAACGTACATTTTTACATGTTTTAGATTTATAAGATGGGAGTTATGGGCCCTAAAGAATTTTCGCTCATCAAGTATCTGCTGGTAATCGTTCAGGCAACGCGAAACCATGATCTTTCTTTTATCAAGAAGATAAATATTGCAATAGCTGCGTTCTGCCTCAATGCGCACAATATTGTCTACCATAATATACTCATATCCCTGAAGTGTTGGTATTGCCAGTTTTCTTGGTGACTCGGATTTTAAATTATCGAGAAGGATGCTGAAATTGCCAATGCTTTTCTCCGACCTGCTTCTTGACACTTTAACTACGGCTTCTTTAAGTTCGTTAATATCTGCAGGCTTCAGAATATAATCAATGGCGCTGTGTTTAAAAGCCTTTATAGCATATTGGTTGTATGCGGTTATGAAAACTACATCAAAATTCCGGTAACGGCATTTTTCCAGAATATCAAAACCTGTTCCGTCCTGTAATTCAATATCAAGAAAAACCAGATCAGGCTTTTTGTCTTCAATCTCCCGAAGTGCATGAACCACGTTATCTGCTGTTCCTGAAATATTCACATTCGGGCAAAATTCCCTGAGCAATGATCCCAGAAAACTGATTGAGTCAGGCTCATCATCAATTATCACAACATTTATCATAGCCAATTTAAAAACATGGGCTGTAACTTGCTAATAATCATCCGGACATACTGGTTCAGAAAACTTTCTTTTTCCTTATAATCAAAATATCATCATCGGGATGTGGTTTTTCTTTTCCACCACGTATTTTACCCATCTCTTCATGACTGAGTTTTTCAATTCTTGCTAAGAAATCACTTTTCATGCTATTTATGTTTAGTTTAAAAATTCTAATTCATTATGATTGGCAAATCAAGTTCTACCCTTGTTCCTGCCGGTTTGTTGTCTCTGTCTGTCAGGTCTGAATACTTTATCCCTAAACCTTTTCCATACAAACAATTAAGTAGTTTAATACGGTCTTCGTTGATTTTTGTACCGTAAGCGCAATGTTCAGCTATATCTGACCTGTTTCCTGTTTGCAGGGTAATCTCCCTTCCTGTGCCATTGTCTTCGATTTTGCAATGCAGGTGATTATGTTCGATTAGAAAGGCAATATGTATCTTTCCCTTTCCTTCTTTATTCTTTAATCCATGAATAACACAATTTTCAATGTAGGGCTGTAAAATAAGTGTAGGAATCTTATAACTTTGGATATCAATACACTCATCAATAATAAACTCATAATCAAACTTATTCTTGTACCTTAATTTCATAAGGTCAAGATAAAAAGAAAGAAATTCGATCTCTTCGTGAAGTGAAATGGTTTTTTCCCTGGCACTGCTAAGCATCAAACGCATTAGCTTCACCAATTTTGTCAGGTATTCATTTGATGCAGATTTATCTCCCTGAAAAATGTATGACTGAATTGAATTAAGACTGTTAAATAAGAAATGCGGATCGAGTTGCTGCCTCAGCTTATCCAACTCCAGTTCCAGAATTTTTTTCTGAACCCTGTGACGATGTCTTTGAAAAATTGTTAAACCCGAAGTAAAGCAAAACAAAAAACCAATGATAACGGACAAAATAAGGTACCTGTTCTTCTTTAATGTACTTTCCTGCAATGAGTTTTTGACTAAAAGCAACTCGATTTGCTTTTCTCTTTCGAGCCGGTCTTTTTCATAATTCATTCTCATTTTAGCAATTTCAAACCTTTTATCATCGGTAAGGATGCTGTCACTTATTGTCTTGTATGCTTTAAAATATTTAAGTGCACCGGCCAGGTTTCCTTCGAGTGAATCAAGGCTTGCAAGCCAACCTAACGCGAATTGCTGAACCGGCAATGAACCAAGCTTTTCTCCTATCTGGTAACTTTTTATTAAGTAATTTCTTGATTCTGATAAGTTTTTATGCCTGAAGTGGTAAACAGCAATTTTATTATAGCAATCAGCTGTTCCATGAAGATCACCCAGTTCTTTGAACCTGGTAAGTGCAAAGTGCAGGTACCTGAAAGCATTTTCAGGTTTTCCCGTATTGAGATATACCGTTCCCAGGCTTTGGGCTGTTAGGGCCATTCCATAACTATCCCCGTTCCTGCACCTAATCTTATAGGCTTTCTGAAGATATTCAAGTGCAAGGGAATCCTCACCCTGATCGTGTTTAACAGAACCAATGTTATGCAGAATCCCTGAAATGAGTTCATCATCATCATCAAGATTATTGCTAAGGCCTAAAGCTTTTTGATAATAACGTGAAGCGTTATCCAGGTCTCCCTGCCTTCGGCAGATGACAGCAATATTGTTGTAAAGCGTAACAGCACCGTAAGTTTCTCCCATCGCTTCAAAAATCTCTGCCGATTTGATATAATAGTTTAAAGCATCTTTGTAATAACCAAGTTTAAGTTTAATACCCCCGATATTATTATAACAAATGGCTAATCCTTCTGAATCCATTATTTCGCTGAATATATCTGCCGCTGCCTGAAAGCTCTTGGCTGCGTCCACAAAATCACCCCGCTGGTAGTAATACGAACCGAGCATGTTCAATCCCTCTGCTTTTCCACGCTTAAAATGTAACCTGGCTGACAGGTTAATTGCCTTTTGGGTGAAAATAAATGCTTCCTCAGGATTGCTTCTCATGTATTCATTGGCAATGTCAATATATAGCATCACCCTGTTGGTGTCCCTGGCAGAATTTTCAAGAAGTGATAAAAGGCTGTCTATCCCTGCACCTTCATTCGAAAACGCAGGTATACCCGGGCTGCTAAGTAAAACAATGACCAAAAAGATTTTCAAATATTTAGCCATCATCTGGTTGGTTAGGGTGAAAAAGGACCTTTAGCGATCTCTTTTAAAATATGACATATATCATGTTTTATGCCAAAGATTGTAAGCAATTGATTTACTGTTAATAATTTTGATTAATTAAATACTCATAAATATCAGTTATGTACGATAACGAACATATAATGTGCGATTCAGGACATTTTTTCTCTTAGGTATTCAGAAACAATCAGGTCAAACTTTAAAATTAACCCTGTGGTCTTATATTTAGAATTAAAACCACAGGGCAATTTCAATTATTCGGCATTATTTATTGTCCCACCATACAGGATCGGTGAGCCAGTTAACATCGGGTTCATTATCAGGATTGTTCTGTTTAACATCTGCAGGGTACATAAACCTTAAAGGCACATTGCTGTATGTCGGGTTATCAATATCTGCAGAAGATATCACCGGATATCCAGTGCGACGCTGGTCATTCCATACCTCGGTTGAGAGAAAATTAGATACGTATTTTTCCTCCATAATCATTTTAAGGGCTTGTTCAAAATCAGCAGGCAAAGGCCCAATTGAGGCAATATAGGAATCAATTTCCCCATTGCTGAGGCCTAAGCGTTGCATATTAGCTCTGATAGCGTCATCAAGTGATGTTTTTGCCTCAGCAGGCTGATTTTTCCATAAATAAGCTTCGGCTTCAAGCATTTTGGCTTCATCGTATGTAATCCAGAACACGGTTTCATCTGCTGCAAGAATATCATTTGAAAACTCTGATACACTATCATATCTGTTTGTCGGAAGCATGTTTCCTGTCCTGTGACCAACGTAATCGTCTGTTATTGTCTGCGTGAAGTATATAGCTCTTCTAGGATCATTTTTACTGTTCATCAGGTTAACCATATACTCATTAGCCCATACAGCAATGGTTTCCCATTTAATATGCCACTGATACCAAGGAGCTTCTGCACCAGATGAAGTACTGAATTCAATACCTGGATTATCACTTGTATTATTTAATCCATTTGCAAGGGCAGCAAGGGCAATGTCTGCCTGTCCTGCCCCTGTTTTTCCAGGGGCATAAGTTAATCTGATGGCATACCTTGCTTTTAGCGTATATGCAAATTTTGTCCACTGATTAATGTCTCCTCCATAAATATAATCTTCATCACCAGGTCTTAATTCCTGTCCTTCTTCTGAGGTATTAAAATTGGCAATTGCATCATCGAGCAAGGTCTGAATGGTATTATAAATACTTTCCTGGCTGTCGAATACAGGAAAAGGATAAACTTCGGGCTGAAATGCCTGGATCCAGGGTATATCGCCAAAACAATCGGTGGTTATGGCCAGAATGTAAGCCGAAATAACCTTTGCAATTCCCGCGTAATGGAAATTTCCGTTATCTTCAGCGAGTTTATTCAGTTTAACAGCATTTTTCAGTGATGATGTATATATTGAATAGGTCCACATGTTGTTAGGATCGGACTCATCAATATCATATGTTGCAAAGTCGGGCGCTGCAGCATCACGGCCTACCTGCAGCATCCAGTAGTTCGGGTACCTGGCAGGAAACCCGCCGGTTAATTCATACGCTACTTCAGCTTCAATACCCGGCAGGTAGACATTTTCAGTCATGGCATCTTCGGCAGGTGAATTTGGATCGGTATTGATATCAAGCCAGCTTTCACAGGCACTGAGAATAAATATTAAAGATAGTACCAGGCTGTATGTTTTAACTATTTTTTTCATTGTTCTGATTTTTAAGGTTAAAATCCGACATTCAGGGTTAGACTGTAGCTCTTCGAAGCAGGCATCTGGTAATTAAGAAATCCCTGCCCGTTATTGCTCCCGTATAGACTGAGTTCCGGGTCTGAACCGGTGAAACTCTTATCAGTTTTCATCCAGAGGTTTCTTCCGGTAAATACAACAGATACCTCCTTTAGCGGCGTTTTCGAAAAGAATTTGGCAGGCATCCGGTAACTAAAGGAAACTTCCCTTAGTTTAATAAAATCGCTTTTTTGAACCATAAACTCATCGGCAAGAGTGGGCAAAATTGTATAATAGTCAAAAGCACTGAGCTCAATATCATTCTTTGTGCCATCAGATGCATTTACACCTTCTGCTATAACCGGTTGATCACGATTTTCGGTTTGTATTGAAGAACCATAAAAAGTGGTATAATATTCATCAAAGTTCATCAGGTCTCCTCCTTTGCGCATATCAACTAAAGCGCTTAAAGTGATTCCTTTATAAGAAAAACTGTTTCGGATACCGCCTTGCCAGTCAGGGGTTACAATACCAATAGGCCCCAAATCATCAGCAATTATTGGGAAACCATAGAGGTCACTTTCAGGGTCATCATCAATTAGCACCTGTCCCTGTTCGTTTCTTTCATAACGAGTGCCCCATATTACCCCATAAGGAGTTTTTTCTCGGATGAAAATACCAGGACTTGTAAAACCGGCAAGCCTTATGCTTTCCACTCCCTCGGTAAGCTTAACCACTTCATTTTTGTTACGGGAATAATTCACTTTAATGTTCCAGGTAAAGTCACGAAACTTCACTGGAATTAGATCAACCATTAGTTCTACACCTTTGTTGGTTATTTCCCCGGCATTGATCACCTTTTGCAAAAATCCGGTTTCTGAAGCAATAGGTGCGGGAAATATCTGGTTGGTACTTTTCTTGCTATAAAGTGCCATATCAATACCGATCCTGTTGTTTAAAAATCTAAGGTCGAGTCCCATCTCCATCTCAGAAGTCAATTCAGGTTTGAGATCGGGATTTCCCATAACATTGCTCTCGATGTAAGACCCATAACCTCTAAATGGGAAATCAATATTTCCTCTTTGTCCATCAGAAGGATTTGCCCTGATATTAGAGGTTTTTGTAGCATATGCAGGAGGATCGTTCCCTACTTGTGCATATGAGAGCCTGATTTTTCCAAAAGGTAGAATATTGTCGGGAATATTAAACATTTCTGTAAAAATATAGCTAAGGCTTACCGATGGATAAAAATAAGAGTTGTTCTTTACGGGTAGCGAGGATGACCAGTCATTTCTACCAGTAACATTTAGAAACAGCATACTTCTCCAGGCAACAGAACCCTGTCCGTAAATGCTTACTGTCCTTTTCTGTGTCTGACCTTCAGACGGAGAATAACTTGTTGCATTTGATAAATCGTAAAAGTCGGGGATTATAAGATCAGAACCATTAACACGATGGTAATCATAGTACCTGTCATTAATGTTCTGTCCAACCATTGCTGAAATATTAAAATCTGTTCCGATTGATTTGTTGAAATTAAGCATGAGATCGGAGTTAAACTCTCTGTTGGTTCTTGTTGTCTGATCAATTCGTCCGGTAGGATTTGCACCTATTGTACCTACGTTTTCATGATAATTGGTAAAATCGGTATAGTAATCTACACCAACTTTACCTGTAAAGTTAAGCCATGAATTGATTTTATAATCCAGACCCACATTAGGCGTAAACCGGTCTCTTGAATTTGTTAACAGTACGTTTTCAATCGTCCAGAAGTGATTGTTTCGGCTCAGTGTCCGGTGGAGTCGCTGTACTCCGTTTTCATCCACAGCAGGCTGGAAATTATATGTTACCGGAGCATTAATGATGGTCCACATAACCGATTCGAGGTTATTGCCCTCCATTATCCTGTCATTAACAGTTCGAATGTACCCCATTTTTGCCTCGATACTCAGACGATCTGATAACCTGGCACTAAACCTTGCCATAAGGTTGTGCCTATTGAGGGTATTTTTCGGAACAGTGCCTTTTTGATCCAGATTTGAGTATGATGCAAAATAGGATCCCTTTTCGCCACCCCCCTGAACGTTGAAAGAATTTTCCCAATTTTGACCGGTTTCAAAAAACTCATCAAATTGATCATATGTCGGAATATCCATAGTATCAAGCAATGGCCCCCATATATAATAGGTTTTATCATTTTCACCATCATAGTATTCTCCATTAAAACCAAGTCCATATTTTTTTTGTACCGGAGGTTTAATAATGTTTTCCCATCCATAACGAGAAGAAATATTTACCTTTAAACCCTGGGCCTTACCGCCGTTCAAACTGCCTTTGGTTGTAATAAGAATAACACCATTTGCTGCCCTGGAACCATATAAAGCAGAAGCTGCTGCACCTTTCAGTACCGTCATGTTCTCTATCTGGTTCGGATCTATATCTATGCCTGTATTTCCTTTATTTCCGTATAGCAGTGCATAATCAACATCATCCTCGTCAAAGTTATACTCGGTATTATCAAAAGGGATACCGTCAACTATAATTAGAGGCTGGTTTTCATAATTAAGGGAGGTGGTACCTCTAATGGTTATGCGCGCAGAACTACCGGCCATACCGCTTGAGTTATTGACCTGAACACCGGCCACTAATCCCGACAAAGAGTTGATCACATTTGTTTCTCGTGAATCAAGAATTTGCTGTGAATTCACCTCTCCTACTGCATATCCCAAAGCCTTTTTCTCTTTCGGGATGCCAAGAGCAGTCACGACCACTTCATCCACACTGTAGACATCAGGTTCTAAAGCCACGTTGATAACAGTGCGGTTTCCGATTTCCTCTACTGTAGTTTTCATGCCGATAAATGAAAACTCAAGCATGGTGGCACCTGCAGGTACTTCAATCTTATATGCGCCATCAACATCAGAGGTTGACCCTGTATTGGTACCCTTTACCATAATTGCGACACCAGGCAACGGGGAGTTGTCTTCGGCACTGGTAACCGTGCCGCTTATACTCCTTGTCTGTGCCAGGGTATTTACCACCCCTAATGCCACAAATAAGACGATTAGACATACAATTTTCTTCATAGGTTTTTCTTTTGGTTTTGTTAATAGAATAGATATATTTTGATGTTATATTCCTCATTTTAAAAGGAATACCTGTTGAAAATGCCGGACAAAGGTGATTTGTGTGTGTGTTTAAACCTGATTATAAGTCCTTAAATTCTTATCTATGCATCAATGAACTGAATCATTACAACAGGTATTCCATTACAATCCATAACAAATTTGGAAAATTATAATGATCTGAAAATGTGTAAGTTTCCCGTTGGTTGCATTGGGTTTTCCGTTGGAAGAGGAGAAAACGGTTAGAATATTACTAAAGTACAGTAATTCTATATTTTAGAAGGAATTATGAATATATATGCAAACTTGCTAATAATTTGCAGCCGGTAAGTTTGAATTTTCTTACGGATGGTTTTTATGTAAGGTAGATTTTCATTTTAGCCATGAGTTCTTCCATCCTGAACGGTTTGACAATAATATCGGTACAGCCGGCACTCTTTGCAAGTTCTGCATTGTTAATATTTCTGGCTGCTGTTTGTGCGATAATAGGTATGGTGCTGTTAATTTTCCTTATTTTTCGGGTGGTTTCATAGCCGTCAATATCAGGAAGTTGAATATCCATCAACACTAAGGCAATGTCTTTGAAATGCTTCACCATTTCAAGCGCTTCATAACCTGTCTTTGCCCGCATTATATCTATTTTGGCTATTTTAAAAATCTGGCTCAGGTAGATAAAATTCATTTCATCATCCTCCACAACCAGTATTTTTTTGAATTGGAGGCTCTTTTGCATCAGCTATTAATAACTAATTTGTACATTTATCGTAAATAAATTAACTAAATATATTTTAAATTTCAAAATCTGGTAATTAACAATTGTTTATTAACCAACCAAAACCAGTTAAACCATGCTTCAGAAAATCAAAAACTTTTTTGAAAAAGATGTCTGGCACCTTTCATTAAAAGGTAAACACGGCGGATTCAGATGGCTGATCAAGCAGGTAAGGGTACTAATCCTTGCATCACGCGGTTTTGCCAAAGACAATGTACAGTTAAGGGCATCGGCGCTTACCTTTTACAGTCTGCTTTCAATCGTTCCTGTTTTTGCCATGATTTTTGGCATTGCAAAAGGTTTTGGTTTCCAGGAATATCTGGAAACCACACTCAAAGAAAATCTTTCAAGCCAGCAGGCTGTGCTTTCAGAGGTGATGGCCTTTGCAGACAAGATGCTGGCCAATGTGAAAGGAGGTTTTATCGCAGGCACCGGCTTAGTCGTTCTAATTTGGTCGGTTATGAATGTGCTCGGCAATATAGAGAGTTCCTTCAACAATATATGGCAAATAAAAAAATCAAGAGCGCTTTCAAGAAAACTCAGCGATTATATATCACTGATAGTTATTGCCCCGATACTTATCTTTGTTTCGAGCGGATTTACTGTATCGCAGATCAACGACTATTTTAATGACACGTTTATAGTTGCATATATCGGGCCGGTTATAAAAGTGCTGGTGTGGTTTCTCTCTTTCTCCATCATATGGTTTGTTTTTACACTGTTGTATATCATCATGCCCAACACCAAGGTTAAATTCGGGCCTGCTTTTGTAGGCGGTATTATTGCCGGCACACTTTTTCACATATTGCAGTGGGGTTATGTAAAATTCCAGGTTTATCTTTCGGGATATGGCGCAATTTACGGAAGCTTTGCCGCATTGCCGCTCTTCCTTATGTGGCTGCAATACAGCTGGCTCATTGTATTGTTTGGGGCCGAAATTGCCTTTGCCTCTCAGAATGTTGAAAACTATGAATTTGAAACAGACAGCCTTTTCATAAGCAATTACAACAGAAAACTGCTCTCGCTGCTGGTAGCACATCATATTATTAAAAACTTTGTTGATGCCAAACCTGCCGAAACATCGAGTGAAATTTCAGAAACGCTGGATATACCCGTTCGGCTCGTTCGCGAAATTATTTACGACCTACTCGATACGAATATTATTTCAGAAACCACCACTAAAAATGTAAAAGAACTTGCATACCAGCCTGCTGTAGACCCGGGGAATATTTCGGTAAGCTACATCATTGACAAACTCGACAAAAGGGGACAGGATAAGGTTCATGCAAACGTAACCAAAGAATTGAAAACACTGGAAGATATAATGGCCACCTATTATGAAGATTTGAAAAAATCATCCAAAAACAAACTACTGAAAGAACTATAGGCTATTCTTAGTTTTGCTGTTTAAAATATTAACACCGGTTAGCAACGGTGTTTCAGAATTGTATATGTTTTGTTATCTCCAAACTTTATAACCGGATTCATGTTCCGCACTAATCCTGATCTTCTGAATTCATCCCGTGATAATTTAATATTTTGAGATCGAAAGAAACAGGACATTAGATTGTTTTGTATCTGAAAAATTTGTATTTATGTGTTCTTTAAATACCTAAAAACACGCTTGATTATGAAATCAACTTCAATGAGACTATCCTTACGTGAAAAAATCGGTTACGGGTTTGGAGACCTCGCATCGGTGCTATATTGGCAAACTTTCATGCTATATTTCACTTATTTTTACACAGATGTGTTTCTGATACCTGCTTCAATCGCAGCCACCATGTTTCTTGTAAGCAGGCTTTGGGACGGAATAAATGATCCGTTAATGGGAATTATAGCAGACCGCACAAACACCAGGTGGGGAAAATTCAGGCCATACCTGCTATGGATGTGTATTCCTTTTGCTGTGGTGGGCGTTCTTGCTTTTACTGTCCCCAATTTTGGCATGTCCGGGAAAATAATCTGGGCTTATGCAACCTTTGTCCTCATCATGATGATGTACACGGCAATAAATATACCGTACACTTCCTTGCTGGGCGTTATCTCAGGTGATTCCAACGAAAGAACTACAGTATCTTCTGTAAAATTTCTTTTTGCATTTGCCGCGGGTATCATCGTTTCTGCCACGCTGCTCCCCATGGCAAAAAGTCTCGGCAGTGGTGACGAATCAATTATAAAAGCAGAAATAAAGGATCAAAGGCTCCTCATAAATGAAGTTGACAACGGAAACGCAAGAATTATCCTAACTGCTGAAGATACTCAGGGTAATAAAGGCCAGATGGAATTTAATTTCAGGGTTAATCCGGCAGACAATAATATGCCCGAAATCAACAAACCTGTAAATGACCTGTATCTTACCCAGGGATTTCAACAACATGAGGTTGATATTTCGGAAGTGTTTGCTGGAAGGGAACAGGAACTTTTTGATTATTCGGTTGAAAATAAAAATAATAAAATTGTTGATGTTAAACTCAATAACGGTAAACTTTTAATAACAGAAAAGAATGCCGGAAGCAGTAAAATCATTCTTAAAGCTAAGGATAAAAAATGGGGGGAAAAGACCCACACCTTTTATGTAAATGTTGCTAAAGAGGGCAATAATAATCCGGTTATCAAAGATTCGACCGTTTTCATCAAACTGCAAAACGGTTTTGGTAAAAAAGAAATTGACCTGACCAGGTATTTCAGCGATCCCGATGGTGATGCTCTTTCTTTTGAAACTGAAAGTAATAATAGAATGGTAGCATCACCTGTTGTTACAGACAGTAAATTGTCGTTCATCGAAGGGAAACCGGGGCTGGCCAGAATAAAAGTCACTGCCATAGATCATAAAGGGGGACTACTTATTCACAACCTGAATATTTTGGTAGCTACCAAAGATAACAATCCGCCCTATGTAAACAATCTGATTGAAAATGCTGTAGTCACAGCCGGATTCGGTACGGTGGATATAAATATTTCAGACTCATTTGTCGAAGCCGAGGGAGAACCATTAAAGTACGAAATAGAAGTAATTAAAGAGGCCAAAGGCTGGCAACTGTCCTTTGTAATTTACGGTATCGCAGCAGTAATCTTCTTCCTTATTGCTTTTAAATCAACCAAAGAAAGGGTACAACCCCCCAAAGCACAGGAAACTTCTATCGGAAGAGACCTCAGGAATTTGGTGACCAATCGTCCGTGGCTGATTTTGCTTGCAACCACCATTACCTTTATCCTTTTTGTAGCTGTAAGAGGAAGTGTTACCGTTCACTACTTTAAATATGTAATTGGCACACAGCAGCTTCAGTTGCCATTCCTGGGTTCTAAAACATACGATTTTGTTACCTTAACTTCAGCTTACAACACCATAGGGCAGATGTCATCATTCCTGGGAGTTTTACTGGTAGCATGGTTTGCCAAACTCATCGGCAAAAAGAAGGCTTTTGTTGTACTGTTTATTATCGCCATCTTCAGCACCGGAATAATATATTTTCTTACCGCCAAAGAACTCGGCCTGATCTTCTTCTTCCAGATAACCGGCTCGATGACGGGCGGCCCTTTAAGCGTTTTGATCTGGGCGATGTATGCCGACACGGCAGATTATGGTGAATGGAAAAAAGGGACCAGGTCTACTGGTCTGGTTTTCTCAGCTTCTACAATGGCTCAGAAATTTGGATGGGCTTTTGGTGCCTTTGTGGCACTTACACTTATGTCACAGCTTGGTTTTCAGCCAGATGAGGTACAATCTTCACAAAGCCTTAATGGTTTACTTTTGCTTTTCAGCCTGATACCTGCCGGAATGGGCGCATTGTCCATACTATTGTCAATGATATATCCGCTTAATGACAAACGTGTGCAGGAAATTGAAAATGAACTTATAGAAAGAAGAAAACAAAGGGGTGAAAATTAAGAATAAAACCAGGGTAAAATGCTGTTCGGCCATTTCGATGACAAAAACCGGGAGTATGTAATCACCAATCCCGAAACGCCGGCACCCTGGAGCAACTATCTGGGTTCGACGGTTTACGGGGCAATAATAACCAATAATGCCGGCGGTTATAGTTTTTACAAATCGGCTGCCCAGGGCAGGTTCATGCGTTATCGTACCAATGCTGTTCCACTCGATCAACCCGGCAGGTATATTTATATCCGCGACCAGGATTCGGGAGACTATTGGTCGGCATCGTGGCAGCCTGTAGCCAAACCACTTGAAAAGTATAAGGCCCTGTGCAGGCATGGGACTGCCTATACTGTTATAGAATCATCATATTCGGATATCACTGTCCAAACCACTTTTTTTGTTCCACTTGACAAATATTTTGAACTATGGCGGTGCCGTATCAAAAACAACGGGTCTTCAAACCGGCATCTCCGTTTGTTTACGTTCGTTGAATATACCAGCAACTGGCACCTCTGGCAGGATATTGTAAACCTGCAATATACCCAGTATATCCTAACCATGAAAATGGTTGACGGGATAATAGACCATGGCACCAATGTTTACCTGCCGCCGCAACCCGATAATTTCGAGGAAGGAGGCCAGGCGCGGCACACTTTTCTGGGTGTTGCAGGTGCTGAAATTACTGGTTTTGATACCGACCGGAAGCGCTTTCTTGGGACTTTCGGCAATTATGCAAAGCCTTATGCTGTCGAAAAAGGTGAATGTTCTGGTTCAATTGCATCGGGAGACAATGGTTGCGGTGTTCTTCAGTTTGATATAGACCTCAGGCCCGGTGAAGAAAAAGAGTTTGTTATAGTTATGGGCATCGGAACTGCAGAGTTTGAGGGAAATAGAACCCTTAAAGAGGTACATGATCCTGCATGGGTTGAAAATGAATTCAATAAACTGAAAAAATACTGGCACGGCAAACTTGAAAACATGTCCGTTTACACTCCTGATGCCGATTTCAACAGCATGATGAACATGTGGGGCCCATATAACTGCCTGATAACATATGCTTGGTCAAGGGCTGCAAGCCTTGTATATGCAGGTGAGCGCGACGGGCTCGGTTACAGGGATACGGTACAGGACATACTGGGGGTATTGCATCTGATACCCGAAGAGGCAGGTAAAAGACTGGAACTCATGATCACCGGACAGGTTTCGGCAGGTGGCGCTATGCCTGTTGTAAAACCCTTTTCGCATAAACCGGGCACAATGAAACCTCCTGAAGAAGACGAATACCGTTCAGACGATTGTCTCTGGCTTTTTAATACAGTACCTGCCTATGTAAAAGAAACAGGCAATATTGATTTTTACAACAAAGTTTTTCCTTATGCCGATAAGGGAAGCGACACGGTAACCGGTCACCTGAAAAGGGCCATAGAATTCAACCTGGGCCGGATGGGGGCGCATGGCCTGCCCTGCGGACTTGCGGCCGACTGGAACGACTGCCTTGTCCTTGGTCAGCAGGGAGAATCGGTGTTTGTGGCATTTCAGTTGCGCTATGCACTTGTTACATATATTGATATATGCGAATTGCTCTCCCTGCCCGCAGAATTTGCATGGGCACAAAAACATCTCGAAATGCTGGATGCAAGCATAGAAGAATATGCATGGGACAACGACCGTTATTTAAGGGCATTCAGATATGATGGTTTGAAATATGGCTCGCAACATGATGATGAAGGCTCTTTATGGCTAAACCCGCAAACATGGGCAATCATTAGTGGGCATGCAAATGGACAAAAAGCCGAAAGGTTACTTGAATTAATAAATAACAGTCTTCTTACCGATTACGGGCTAATGATCTGCGACCCGCCTTATGAAAAAGCCGACCTGAAGGTGATCAAAGCCACGCTCTTTAACAAGGGAATGAAAGAAAACGGTGCGGTGTTTTGTCATACGCAAGGCTGGGCGGTAATTGCCGAAGCAATGGCAGGCAAAGGTAACAGGGCATACGAATATTTCAGGTCTTATATGCCATCGGCAATGAATGCCAGTGCAGAAGTAAGAGAAATAGAACCTTATGTATATTGCCAGTCAACGCACAGCAAATATAGTGCAAGGTACGGGGCTTCGCGCCTGCCGTGGCTGAGTGGGGCTGCAAGCTGGGCTAATTTTGCTGCAACACAATATATACTGGGTATCAGGCCTCAATATAAAGGCATTACCATAGATCCTTGTATTCCAAGCCACTGGCACAATCTGAAAATCAAACGTATGTTCAGAAATAAATTGCTTAGTATTGAAATATTCAATACTGCAGAAAAAACACAAGGAGTATCCAAAATTCATTTGAACGCAAATGAAATAAAGGGTAATTTTATCCCGGTTGAAATACTTCAACAGAACAACGATATAAAAGTCTATTTATAAAATATTTAAACCTTATCAGGAATGAAAAAAACCATCATAGGCCAATCTCTTCCAAATCTTCCATGGGAAGAAAAACCGGCAGGTCACAAAGAAGTTATCTGGAGATACAGCAGGAACCCGGTTATTGACTGGAACCCTACCCCGTCAACCGCCAGAATATATAACAGCGCTGTATTGCCCTATAACCAAAGCTTTGTAGGGGTTTTCCGCGCCGATCATAAAAATGGAAGGGCATTTCTGCATTTCGGCAAAAGTAAAGACGGTTTTCATTTCGAGATAGACGACGAGGTGATACCCTGGCAAAACGAAGATGGCTCGCCCAATCCTGTAAGCTATGCCTATGACCCGAGACTGGTAAAAATTGATGACTGGTATTATATTACATGGTGTGACGACATGCACGGGGCTTCTATTGGCATGGGAAGAACAAAAGACTTCAAAATCTGGGTACGCATGCCTAACCCGCTCATGCCCTTTAACAGGAATGGCGTATTATTTCCCCGGAAAATCAACGGAAAATATTATTTGCTGAGCCGTCCGAGCGACAGCGGCCATACACCTTTCGGGGATATCTTTTTAAGCGAAAGCCCCGACATGGTTTACTGGGGGAACCATAAGCATGTAATGGGAAAAGGGGGAAAAGGCTGGTGGCAGGGAACAAAAATTGGTTCAGGCCCTGTGCCTATTGAAACCACTGAAGGATGGCTGCTTTTTTACCATGGTGTTTCAAATACCTGCAATGGATTTGTTTACAGCTTTGGAGCGGCAATTCTTGACAT
>JAFGPL010000304.1 GCA_016936215.1 Bacteroidales bacterium | reverse complement strand
CCCTTAATTAAAACTGGAAATAGAGAAAATCAACCGATTCCCATTTTCCGAGAATAACTATTGACAGTAAAGTTATAATTAATAAAGACCATTTCAACGCTTTGTTCATGGCAGTGAGTTTAAGGTGAAAATTCGCCCGTTCAAGCAGTATTTCAATACATACAAGAAGGATGACCATAACAATTGCTATCGGGAAATCGGCTTTGAAAGTAAACAGGTTCAGGCTTCCTGTTGTTGGTATGAAAATATTCTTAATAATCAGGATGGCATCGCTGAATGAATTGGCCCTGAAAAAGATCCACGCAAAGTAAACCAATATGAAAGTAAGCGCCATCTGCCAGAATTTATGAAGGGCTGGTACTTTGGAAAATCCGGTTATCCTGTTAAAATAGTCACTGATTTTCTTTGTCCAGATTGCAAAAACCAGGTAAAAACCGTGTAATGCGCCCCAGATGACAAAGGTCCAGTTGGCGCCATGCCACAGACCGCTGACAAGAAATGTGGCAAACAGGTTGAAATATCTTCTCCATTTTGCTACACGATTGCCACCCAGTGGTATATAAAAATAATCTTTAAACCATGTGGAGAGTGAGATGTGCCATCTTTGCCAGAATTCCCTGATATTTAATGCAAAATAAGGTCGTCTGAAATTGGTCATAAGATTAAAACCCATCATTTTTGCCGTACCGATGGCGATATCTGAATAACCCGAAAAATCGCAATATATTTGGAACGAAAAGAAGAGGGTGGCAATAACATTGTGCCAGCCGCCAAAATCTGCAGGATTGTTATACACTATGTTAACATACTCAGATAACCTGTCGGCTATGACAACTTTTTTGAAAAAGCCCCATAGCATATATACCAGTCCATCGCGTATATTGCTGTATTGCAACGTGTTTTCTTTTTTAAACTGTGGAAGCAGATTGGTAGACCTTTCAATGGGCCCTGCCACCAATTGCGGAAAAAATGAAACGAACAACGCGAAAATGCCGAAATGTGATTCGACTTTTTCTTTGCCAAAGTAAATGTCGATGGTATAGCTTAAAGTCTGGAATGTGAAGAAAGAAATACCTACTGGCAATAAAACATGATATGCAGGTACCTGGTAGAAGATATTGAATTGTGCAAAAATCGTGTTGATTGATTCTCCGAAAAAATTAAAATATTTGAAGAAGAACAATACTGCAAGGCTTGAACCTACACCGGTTACGAGATATAGTTTTTTCCTGAAATGGCTGTTTGTCCTGCCGATCCCCATTCCGGCGAAGTAATTCACCGCGGTGGTAAAAAGTATCAGCACCACATATTTGTAATTCCAGCACATGTAAAAATAGTAGCTGGCAAGCAGCAGCATAATCCACCTGTATTTGTGGTTTAAGGCAAAATAGAGTGCCACCACTATCGGGAAAAAGAAGATAAATTGCAGGGAGTTAAAAAGCATCTGATCAGCTATAAAATTGGGTTATCAATTAGAAATTGGTTTTAAAGCCAAGTCTTCTCAGTATCTTGCCAAATTGCCTTGTAATGATATTCAATGTGATTATCGCAGTGAAATATTCAGAGAAGGTGAATTTTCTTTTTGTGTAATCCCTGTGCCATTTAACGCTTTCTTTAAAACCCTTCAGCTTGTGCTCAAGGATCATATATGCATACCTTCTCCGGTGCCAGCGGTAATCTTTTTCAAGCGAGGGATCGAGGTGTTTGAATGTAAATAACCTGTTTTCTTTTGAATTGTAAAAAGTATTGTACCTAACATTAAACCGGCTGGTGTAAGCATTTTCATGCCATCTTGTAAAACTCAGAACTTTAAATACGAAACCTACATCTGCGATATTCATAAAATGAAACGACAGCAGGGTATCACAATGCAGGTCGTTTTCAACAAAAATTTTAGGATACCCCGGTACCTGGGGGAGAAATTTTGTCCTGAATAGCAGCGTGGTTATAGAACCGCTGATATCAACTTCCTCTTTAAGATGTTGAAGTAACAGTGCTTTGCCATTATAGAAACTGCCTTTCATAGGATCGAGGCCGTCACATTTAATTTCTTTGCCATCAATTCTGTAAGACGAGGTCATACCAACTGAGGGATATTTTTCCATAACTTTAATCATCTCCTCAAGATATTCAGGATAAATGAGGTCATCAGCCTGTACGATTTTCAGGTATTCGGCTTCGGGTGAAATATGGTTAACGATCCTGTTCCAGTTTTTAACCAGCGGCAAATGTTCTTCGTAGTTATGCAGGATAAAACGGTTATCATTTTTAACATATTCTTCAGCAATTTCTCTGGTTTTATCTGTACTGCAATTATTTACAATATGACATTCCCAGTTTTTATATGTCTGGTCCTGTATGCTTTTTAAAGCGTCGTGCAAGAATTCTTCACCGTTGTAAACAGGAACACCTATTGATACGAACCCGTTTTCTTTATTTTTCTGTGAACTCATATAAAATCCTTCTGTTTCTTATAAACCTAAAAATGTTGAACTTTAATAAACTTACCGGAATAACTGTTTTTGGTATCGGATAGCCTGTAAAAGTAGAAACCATTGGTGAGATCACCGACGTATATTTTTAACAGGTTTTCGCCGGAAGAAACCGGAAATTCTTTTACCATTCTCAGGGAACTGTCATAAATTAACAGCGTTCCCGGCAAACCCTGGTTTTCTAAAACAATTGTCAGTTCTTCTTTTACCGGGTTCGGGAAATGAAGCAGTCTTTTGGTATTATCTTCATCAAGGCCAGATACACCGACTGAGACCGGAATATTCTTTGTGTCACTGTCCAGCAGTCCGTCGTTCACCTGCAATGCTACATTTAAAACCCCCGTATATCCCGAAAACGGAACAACAATACTGTCAATAACAGTATAGTCTGACCCAGCTAATAATTTAAGGTTAAAATCATCGGGATAGACATTATCTATGTCATTAACAGACAGCATATTTAGCCTGAATGTCAACGGAACATCTTTTGGTGTATACAATGGAAATGCAGGCCCTATGATTTCCGGTCTATCATTCACATTCACAACTGTAAGGTTAAATGTATCATAAACTTCATTTATACCGTCGTGTACCGAATAGATTACCTCATGGTCGCCAACATGCTCATTTGAGGGTTTACCCATAAATACCCCTGATTCATAAAAGGTAAGCCAGTCCGGTTTTTTAACAGAAGAAAAGTGAAGGGTATCGTTTTCGATATCGGTAGCTTTTATGGCATAGATGAAATTATCATTTTCATTTACCGTTTCAGATGGTATTGATGTAATTACAGGTGGATAGTTGATATCCTTTACAATTAAGGTAAAATTCTGATAAGTATATCCTTTCCCATCAAAAACGCTGATTGAAACATAATGGTTACCCAGGTCTCCGATTTCCGGAGATCCGGAGAGTTTTCTGTATTGTCCGTCATAAGTAATCCATTCCGGTTTAAAAGGAACGGCATATGTAAGCGGATCTCCAGTCGGGTCGAAATCTGTAGCCGCAAAATAATATTCAAACAGATGGTTTACGCTTACCAGTGTATCATTGGGAAATGAAGTAAATTCCGGAAGATCATTGGTATTGGTAACCCTGATTGTAAAGACAGAATCAACATTTACTTTCCCGTCAGACACCCTCAGCGTAAAGGAATTGTTACCAACATGGCTATTAAGCGGGGTGCCTGATAACCTGCCTGTTGCAGGGACAAAAGTTAGCCATGAAGGGAGTGTTCCTACTACAGACAGGGTCAGTTGGTCTTCTGTGTCATTGTCACCTGCGATGACCATTTTGTCCATAAAAGAATCTTCTGCAATTTCCTTTGGGTTAGGCAAAGTCATCCATGGCCGGTCGTTTACCGGATTTACAGCTACACTCATGTTTCTTACATTGCTGTTTTCCATACCATCGTTCACGTAAACAGGTACAGTCAATGAACCATGGTAGTTGTTTGCAGGGACAACAATATTTCCTGTCAAAACGGTATAATTGCTGCCTGGTTGCACATGCAGGGTAAAATCATCCGGGTAAACGTTATTTGGATCATCTACCTGGAATGAATCAAGTGATAAGTCCAATGGCGTGTCTTCATTTATATAAAATGGATTCCTTTCCAGTAATACCGGTGCAACATTGGGAGCTTCGGAGGTAATGGTAACCTCGTCGGTATCATACAAAACAACGCCGCCATTGCCGCTGTCCTGCGCTTTAAAGGTGAGTGTTTCGTTACCAGACCATCCGGCATTTTTTCTTGAGATGGTGGCAAAGCCGTTTGAAAAAGTAATGTTAAAATGTGCAGAAGGATAGGGTTGATAAGACCAGGTAATGTTTTCGTCTTTTTCCTGCGGATCGAAGACATAAGGTTTAATGTCAACATTAATAGAGGTCTGGTTTTCACCAATAAACTGGTCTGGAATATTACCGACAACCGGGGCACGGAAATTATAATTTTCAAGGGCTTCAAACCATTCAGCACCCATCTTGTTATAACCGCTGGTAGCTGGGTGCCAGGTGTCGTACATATCACCACCGAAACTAACATTGTCATAGTTTAGTCCGGCGCCTGATTCCATATCAACTATTATGATGTTGTCGGTTGGTCTTGAAGTTTTTAGTTCTGTAAGCAATTGATTATATTGCTGGGTGGTTTGATTTGCTGTTGAATTGGCTGGAAGGTTTTCCCTTAAGATGATTTTGGCCAGAAAAACCGGGACATTTTTACCCGAGTATTGTTCGTAGTTATCAATGATATTGAGAATGGCATTCATAGTGTCCCTCATTTGGGTGATCGGGTTTCCAACAGATATATCATTGGTTCCAAGGTGTAATAGTATGGCATCTGGATTAAACTGATTTAGGTATCTTCCCGGGCAATAATTTATCTGACAAGCATTTATATCATTAGGATCTCCCTTACCGGTTCTCAGTATTGATGAAATATTATAGGTATGTGCCCCTGGGAAACCTGCATTGTCGGTATAGTTAAGGCTGTCAGTTACGCTTGAAGGTAAGTAGTTCCATCCGGCTTGATTACTACCAACAAAATCGAAAGTATACCCGGCGGAGTTAAGCAACTGGTAAAGTTGGTAGCGGTAACCGATACATTCAGCATCACTCAGTCCTCGAGTGTCCTGACCGTAAGTTATAGAATTGCCCAATGGCAATATTTTTAATTTTTGTCCAAAGGTGTTAGGTAAAGCAAAACATATAACCGCAGTCATTAAGCTGAGAAATTTTTTCATATATTCTGAAATAGTTTAGTTTTCTATAAGTCCAGCATTTTCATCCTGTCATGCAAGAAGCATAGGATTCAGCAAAAACTATAAGCCTTTTTTTTTAACAGAGGCTGTCTATAAAGTCTATTTTTATCTTTTTATAGCGTTATAGACAGCCTTATATTTTAAATTACATTATTCTATCTAACTACCATAAATTTACCTGTTACATAACGATTTGATATAAGCAGCCGGTAAAAATACACCCCGTCGGATAAGTGGCTGATGTCAACCTTTGTGCCATTATCTTCCGATGGCTTGCTCAAAACAATATTTCCGTTAAGGTCAAGAATTTCAATTTGAACCGGGAATTCTTTGTTCAGTTCAAAACTGATAAAATCACTTGCAGGATTGGGGTAAACAGAATGAACAATGGTTTCATCGGTTAGGCGCTCATGATAACCTGATATTGAACCAATCTTAATGGCCAGGTTATAAACCTCACTGGATAATTGTCCGTCAGTAGCACGTATATTCACATAGATTTTTCCGGTTGCGTTATTGTTTAGAGTAATTGTTTTCCCCGAAACAGTATATCCGGTCCCGTTATGAATAATAATGTCCATATCTTCGGGAGGGTTATCAACATCGGTTACATCAACATAGGATAAATTCAATGCAATTACAGAGTCGGGATAACTTACCAACGTATCATTCTGACCGGTAATTACCGGCGCATCATTCACATTGTGTACAGTTATGTTTAAGTCCTGAAATGCTTCGGTTTTTCCGTCGCTCACCCTTAATCTTACAGCATATGTCGAATCAGGTTTATAACCAACCTGGTCATTTGTTGGTGTGCCCGAAAGGATTTTTGTTACTGTATTTAACTGCAGCCATGAAGGAACTGTGACACCGGAAAGCACCAATACATCGGTTGTATCATTATCATCAACATTAACCTGGTATTCGTACTTAACATCTTCATATGCTTCGATAATTGCAACTGATTTAAATTCAGGAACATCGTTGACAGAAATAACAGTAATCACAAGTGTGTCAATCGCGGTATATTCCGGATCTTTGAGTTCTATCGGAACTCTAAGAGTGCCATGATAATTTTCTTCCGGATAGATTGTAGCACCTACCCTTGAATACTTGGTACCATTCTTAACAACCAATGTAAGTTCATCTTCGTTGTGATCCGGATCATCCCAATAAAAGTCATTTAGTGAAATGGTATGACTCTCATCCTCATTAATATTAATTGCTTTTAGCCCGCTTATAACCGGAGGATCGTTAATATTCTGTATATCAATAACAAAAGACTGTTCATCGTAAGCTGCTGAATCATCTGTTACACGTATTGTTACGTTATAGCTTGATGTGTCATTCATTGGGGGTGTGCCAGAGAGCAAACCTGTTGAAGCATTCATGGATAACCACGATGGTTTTATCGTGGCAGAAAAAACTTTGTGATCACCAGCATCAATATCGGTGGCTGTAACCTGGTACGAATAGGTATCATCTTCAGTTAAAACCAGTGTTGGTGTGGAAGTTATTACCGGAGGATCGTTCAGATTCTTGACAGTTAATGTAAAACTTTGATAAACATCGTTTTTACCATCCGAGATTTTAATTACGATAAGGTAACTTCCCACATGGGCATTGGTGGGGGTAGCCGAAAAAGTTTTTGTTGAAATGTTATAGTTAAGCCAAGTTGGCTTGTTTTCAATCGTATAAGTAATAATGTCTCCCGCATCAATATCTCTTGCTGCAATTTTATAACTATAAGCTGACTTTTCATTTACCTCTGTAACCGGTTCTGAAATAAACAACGGGGCAAAATTACCGGAATAGCAGGCAGCTTTATTGTTTATCCCTTTGTTGTAACTGGCAGTAATTTCGGTAGAGGTTACAACCTTATTATAAATTTTAATATCATCAATTTTACCATTGTATGGGTACCTGCTGCCAAAACCTGGATCAGGGGTGAGAAAACCAATTGTAAGCGGGGCTGAAAGGGAAGTTAAACCTGGGCCGTTGCCATCATAAACATCTTCATCGGCAAATATTTTGTCAACATAAAGCTTTATTTTATTGCCAGCTGCATCTCTCACCCCAACAATATGGTGCCAGTCGGTGTCACCAATCTGAAAAGTACACTGGGCAATAGAGCCTGATTCTTTTCTTATAATAAAGTTCAAAACATCATCATTAAAAAAACCAAACCACCAGTGAACGTCATCACTACTTCCGCCTTCATTTCTTCCCATTATAACTGCAGTGCTGTCGAAAGCAGAAACGCTGTTTTTAAACCAGAATTCAACAGAAAAACTCTCATCTGTTTCCCAGTTGATGACATCATTGGCGGGTACGGTCATCCCTTCTTTGTTTTCAGGGTTGAAGTACTGTGCCTTGTCCACCATGCCTGATGAATCGGTTGGTGCATTCAGTGCAGCTATTGCGTCATTTGAACCAATCCAGTCATAATATGTAGTGCCGCTTGTTTCATCAAGCTTCCAGTATGCTTTCAGGCTGTCAGGGCATGGATAGCCATCTGAAACGTAAATAAAATACTCATGTCTGGCAGTATCGCCTGTATTATTGGTAGCTTTTACAATTACCTTACCACCTGAGTTGAAATCAACAGGAGTCCAGGTAATAAGTCCGGTAGTCTGGTTTATGGTCATTCCCGGCCTGTCCTTCACTAAGGTATAGGTAATCGGATATCTTGCAAAATCTGTTATTGCAGAGTCTTTAAACTGATATACCTGACCGACATATGCAGTGGTGTCCGGTTTATTGCTAACAGGAAAAACCACCATTTGCCCGTATGAACTGATTAATGGTATTAAACCTGACAATATAATCAGGCACACAATGTAACGATGTAGTTTTTTCATCTTGGCTTTGATTTTTTGTGTTAAATTCAAATTTTGCGTGAAACTATACTTTTAGCACAGAATATAAAAGTTATTTTTTATGAATAACCTTCTATTATTGATTAATATAATTATTTCTTGTTTTTTTATATGAATAATATTGTGAACTGCCTGCTATAAGCAATGCATATTTCAAATATGCAAGCCTGTTGTTTTATAAAATAGGAAGTTGTGAAAAAAGTTTGTCATTTTGAAACCGTCATTGCGAACGAAGTGAAGCAATCTCTTCTTATTCAGGAGATTGCTTCGGTCGTGCCTCCCTCGCAATGGCGTAACTTATTGACCTTTTAAACAGCCACTTCAAATAAAATTCTTCAGAGATTTGTTAATTATTTGAGATAACAAACCTTCCGGTATGCTGTTTATTGTTAGCAACAACCTTGTACAGGTATATCCCGGGATTAAAGCTTTCGGTATTGATCCGAACCTTATTT
>JAFGPL010000303.1 GCA_016936215.1 Bacteroidales bacterium | reverse complement strand
CCATACTCTTCGAAAGTTTCACGCAGAACATCGCTGGATGTCCTGAAATTCAATTTTGCAACAAAAATGTTCATGTTAAATAAAAAAATTAAAGATTAAAATTGCAGGAAAGTGAGAAAATGAGGTGGAGAATATTAGGGAGATAAATCTGCCGGTGAATTCAGTACCAAACTCAAAAGCTCATATTCCGGCTACAAAGCTACATCAATTTATTTAATAACACAATATACTATATGATTATCAGTTAGGATTTCCTGTCCAAGGCTATCATCTTTATTTATAAAAATACCGCATTGGTATAAGTGCAAAAATCCATGCCAGTTGAGATACGATGAAAAAAACATTGGTATCGCCGGGAAAAAAAAGCGCGGTGATGGTCACCCCAAGACCTATGTTGTTGGCCCCGGAGGAAACCGGGTAAGCAATCCTGTCTGTTTTTCTATGCCAAACAACAGGTAATATCCGACAAGATATAGTACACAATAATTGCAATTATTGAAATAATGGAATGGTGAGGAACATATGTATATTGTCGGTTTGTTCAACTTCTGTACACTTGCGTCCCCTGAGTTTCCATCCTTTTTCGCTTAACAGCTTTTCTTTTATTTGTTGCTTATATTTAATTAGTTGGTTGTTCACTTATATTTTTCGGTTCCCTTTTTGTTTATGACAAGCGAGGCTATGTATATAAGACCGAAAGGTCTTATATACACAGCCTCAATTAGATAAGCCTAAATACCTGTTACTTGTTATTTCACAATGAATTTTTGTAACCAGGTTCTATCGGGCGTCTTTATTTTTGAATAGTATATTCCTGCAGACATAACTTTATTGAAATAAAGAGTGACATTTAATTCTTCCTGTACAAAAATTTCTCTTTGAAAGACAACACATCCGTTAATGTCAATTAATTCAATTATTACCAGAGAATTATTAATTAAACTACTGCTAATATTAATGAATTCTGTTACCGGATTAGGAAATAAAGTGATTCCGGTAATTGCTGTTTCTTCAATTCCTGTTGTATTAACTTCAACAGTAACTGTCCAAATTTGCTGCGTTCCATCCTGTGCCTCAATAATATAGACTAAATTATTGCTATAATCATTACCTGTTATACCGCTAACCTGGTTTATTCCATTAACAATTGCCCTGGCATCACCCGACAGTGTGAAATTTGCTATCAGGTTAGAAACATCTGTCCCTTTTGCAACCTGAATATAAACAGTATGTTCTGATTTGTTAATAACTGCGGCAGATGTCTGTTCTTCTACACTGAAACTTAAAATATCATTTTCGTTATTAAGATCAACAGTCACACTTACCGTCCAGTTCTGCTCAACAACACCATTCTCAGCAGTAATGGTATAAATCAAATTTTGTGAAAAATTATTTGCAGTAACATTACTTACCTGAACCGTTGTTCCGATTTTTGCTGAAGCTCCCGCTGATAAAGAAAAGCTGGCAATTAAAGCGGTAAGGTCAGTCCCATACTGCACTTCAACCTGAATAGTGTGAATATCGGAATTTATAACTGCGGGTCCAGTTTGTTCTGTGAAACTGTAAGCAATAATTTCAGATGCATTATTCGGTGCTTTTGAAACTGTTACTATCCAAACCTGCTCTGAGCCATCCTGGGCAGTTATGGTATATAAAACCGGAGATGTAAAATTATTTGTGGTAACTCCACTAACCTGAACATCTGATCCTATTGCTACTGTTGCATTTTCTGATATTGTAAAAGTAGCTATTAATGACGACAGGTCGGTATTATACCCGACTTCTGCCAGGATGGTATCGTCAACGGTATTAATTATAGCATCCCCGGTTTGTTCTTGCAGGCTGTATGTTAAAAAGTCATTTTCTTCGCTAATGTATAAGTATTCATCGGCTCCTATATCGGGGTTAGAAGCATTGCGTAATTCAGTATCTATATCTCTGTGAAGATAGGCGTCTACAGCCGTATTTCCTGTGTTTAAAGGTGTTCCTGCACCATTAAAATCACCAAATGCATGATAAATATGTAAGTCATCATTAGAAATAAAACGCGGATTTACCGAAAGTGAGTGTTCGTCTTTTGTTTTTGCAGCCTGCCATAATGCGAGTGTGGAATAGTTGTTTATTAGCTCTGTACCCGTAGTATAATAATTATTGTAATCGCTGTTAAAATTTTCAACCACATCGCTTCTGAATGCATTGCCACCGGCATTATTGGCGAAAATATTATTTTTTGAATTAAACCATTCCGATGTTGTGCCCCAAATTCTGAAAGCCTGGCTAATACTATTTGAACCGGTTATGTTTACTGTATTTGAATAAATATTTCTATAAGGGCTTTCCTGCAGCACAATTCCAAATGTATTTACCTCTGCATTGGTTGCAACAGTAATAAAATTGTTAAATACTGAGGCCCTGTGATCATTATCTCCTGTCCCGTTATAAATGTGAATGCCAGACCCCCCTGCTGTTGCTGATGCAGATTCAATATTTATATGGTTATTAAATACCATTTCATTTTCTGAACCATAGATATAAATACCATAAGGCCACGAAACTGATGAATTAATCGTAATTGAATCACGGCTTACTGTACAGGAATCCTGGTAATATAATAAAATGGCTGATTTGTACTGATTTGAAAATTTATTGCCAGAAATGGCGTTCCCTTTCTCCTGATTATTCGCATCAATACCTGTTAAGTAAATGCCATATGAACCATACGTAAAGGTGTTTCCAGCAATAGAGTTGTATTCATCAATAGATGCTGCATAATCAGGCGAATATAATATAGAATAACTTCCCCCTTCGCTAACAGTTTGTAAACCTGTAAAATTACAGTTCCAGATTCTATTGTAGCCAGCACCGTTTTGGAAATTAATAGCAATACCACTGTAGGAATCGGGCGCAACTATAAAACTGATATAATGAAAATAGATAAAATCTGCCCCATCAAGATTTACAATAGAAGGATTGAGATCATCTTTAAGCGAAAATGATATTACAACATCATCGGGTAATCCGGTGGCAGGTGCAAAATACACCATAGAACTTGCTGAAGTTCCTGCGATTTCAGGAATGGTAAATTGTTCTTCGTAAATTCCCGAAGAAACAGTAAAATTAGTATATCCCGAAATACCATTAAATGCAAGCGCTTCAACAGCTTCTGAGAAAGAAGAAAAATCTTCTGTTCCGCTTTTACCGATTGTGTATTCACCTGACATGGGGGTTTTTGTATATTCATCGGCACCTACATTTGGATTTATTTTATTTCGCAAAACACCATCAATATCATATTTTATTTCAGTAATTGGTTTCCCATATAAATCGGGGTTACCGCTTGCAATGTGTAAATCGTAATTTGCATCATCAACAAATGTTAAATTTTGGTTATACGAATGGACTGACATACTTGATGCTGTTTGCCAATCGGTTAAAGTAGCATAATCTGTTGAGTTAGCTGTTACAAGTTTTGTTCCTGGTGAATATAAATCATTATAATCCTCTATTTCGATATCGGCTAATTCTCCAATATTCATGGCTGCATAACTTGCGTTACTTGACTTAAAAATATTATTCAACAGAGTTATTTGAGTACACAGATTATCAACTGTAAGAGGGTTTGCTGTACTGGATATAGTATTGTTATAAACTTTGGTATAATTACATGAACGTATAACCAATTTATACTTAATAAAATTATTATAAACCAAAGCTTCCTTACCTTCTGTAGAATTTAAACTGTACAAATCAAGAATATTTGTAATTGTATTATTTCTTATTATATTGGATGAATTTCCGTATGGGCCAAATAAATTAACAGATGCAGAAATAAAATTGTTTTCAATCAGGCCATATTCAATAAAAGAAAGTGCTAAACCAAAGTAATTAACCTCGCCATTTATGAATGAATTTTTACTAATTGTAAGGTTAGTAACATATTCCATATAGAAAGCGCCCCTTGCATGTTCGAAAGTGTTATTTTTAAAAACAATGCTCGTATCATACGAATATTCATCATCTCTTATTAAATGTTTATCTTTAAAAGTACAATCTCCAGTTTTGCCATAAAAATGATTCCCATCAAATTCTACATCTTTTACATTATTTTTAAAAACAACAACATTTCCAAAAGCACTTGCACCGTTGCTAAAAAGAGACAGGTTTTTTAAACGCAAATACTTACTGCCATCTAAACAGATAGTATAGTTTACATCGGTTGTTGCCGGATCATAATAGATTTTTACATCGGTTGTATCACCTGAGACTGATTGAAACACAATAGTATTTGTTTCCGATGCGCCGGTAATTTCGGGAATAGAAATTTGCTCGTTATATTCTCCTTCGGATATGTTAAAAACCACTGGGCCATTAATGCCTTGTGTTGTTAAGGCAGTTACGGCTGCCGAAATTGTAGCATAATCTTCGGTACCGGAAGCGCCAATGGTATAGCTTCCATTTAGCTGGCCGGATAGTTTTACGGAGATTAGAACAGAACAGAACAGGCAAAGTAAAATGTACTTTCCCACATGTGTAAAAGTGTAATTTTTTTTCATAGCAACAGATTTTTTGTTTATAAATAGAAATAGCTTTTCTACTGTATCAGAAAATGCATTGATACAAGGTTATAAGAATTAAAAATGATTTGTAAGAGAAAAGTTCCTGTTTTAAACAGGCATTTTACCTGTTTTTAGAAGATGTAGTTACTACTTATATTTTTACCAGTCCGTTCTTGATGGAATATACGAGTAAATCAACTATATTTTTTGATCCGGTTTTTACAATAAGGTTGTTTTTATGACCATCAACTGTTCGCTTGCTGATAAACAATTTATCTGCAATTTCCTGGTTTGATAATCCCTGTGCAACGAGTTGGAGAATTTCCATTTCGCGTTTTGTAATTTGATTTTCGTCTTTTTCGGGTTGAATCTCCTTAATATACCTCCTTGTGAAATATGCAAGCAATTCCTCAGAGTAGTAGTTATTACCCGAAAAGACAACAGATAAGGCATAAGCGAGATTTTTGCCCGTAATACTTTTTAATAAAAAACCTTTGGCACCTTCCTTCAGCATATCCTGCAAATATTCTTCATCGTCGAACATAGAAAGGGCTACAATTTTTAACCCGGGTTTTATTTTTAATGCTTTACCTGTTGCTTCAATACCATCCATTACCGGCATTTTGATATCCATCAGAACAATATCGGCATTGGTGTTCGGTAACTGTTCTAAAAACTCTGCGCCGTTGGTAAATATTCCCGACAGTTTTACATTTTCTATCCGGTTTAGAAGTGTTTCCAATCCATTTCTGAATATTTCGTGATCGTCTACAATAACAACTTTAATTATATCAGGCATTGTTAATTGAGTTTGATATCGTTTAAATTCTTTATGTTAAATTCCATCCGGGCTTTAAATCCTTTTCCTTTCTCTGAATTGAATACAACCGCACCATCCAATGACTTAATCCTTGATACAATATTTGTCAAACCAATTCCATCTGAGCTATTCAGGGCTTTTTCCACATTAAAACCTTCACCTGTATCTTCGTACAAAATGGTCAGGTTTTTATCTGTTTCATTCATGTTTACTTTAATTACACTGGTTGAAGCATGTTTGATACTGTTATTAATGAGTTCGGTGATGATGCGGTATATCATTACCTGTTGCCATTTTCCATAATTGCCTATTTTACCGGTTTCAAGTATTATTTCCGGACTCCCCTTAATACAAACGCGGTGCACAGAATTCTGTAATGATTTAACCAACCCGTATTTTTCTATATTTCTGGGCATTAAATTATGTGACAGATTTCGTACAGCTCCAATGGTATCATCAATTATTTTATTCGATTCGTTCAACAATCTCCTTGTAGAAGAATTAATCTGCTCGTTATCAAGTTCATTAACATACATTTTAACTGTTGACAATAAAGGCCCGATGCCATCGTGCAACTCTTCGGCAAAACGTTTTCTTTCTTTGTCTTCTGTCTCCATGGTATTTTTTAACAGGAGTTTTGTTTTTAGTTTTCTTTGTTTCACACGGTATATCATGAAAAAAAGGATAAATACAGCCACTGTTGCAACCATGCCCGAAGCCCAGATCATCCGGCTGTTTTTTATTTTAAGTTCACTTACAATTCTTTCCTGCTGGAGTTTAATAATTTCCTGTTCCTTTTTTGTGGTTTCATATTTTGTTTGCATCTCAGCTATCTGCCTGCTGCTTTCCTCGTTATAGATAGAGTCTTTGTATAAAGAATATTTTTTAAAATGGGCTAACGACTCTGCATACCTGCCGCGGGCAGAATCTATCCTTGAAAGCAGCAGATACGAATTCTGAAGAATATCAAGAATATGAAGTTTTCTGCTTAATCCAATGCTTTGATTGAGGTTACTTATTGCCTGTGCCCACTCTTTTTTTTGAAAATGGAAATTTGCCAGATCGAGCCTCACATAGGCAAGTCCTTCATCATCACCGATATTCTCCTCAATGTGAATGGTTTTAGTATACATGTCAAGCGCTTTGTCCCATTGTTGCATGAAGGTGTACAATTCACCAAGGTGATTGTAAACAAATGCTATTGCGTCTTCATCGTGCATTTCGGTGTACAGGTCTGCACTCTGTTTTAAGCTGATCTCTGATGCAATATAGTTTTTATTGGTTTTATTAATAATTCCAATGTTTGAAAGGGAATTTGCAATGCCATATTTGTCATCTGACTCTTTTTGAATAATCAAGGCTTTTTGATAGTAATCCAGGGCTTCATCATTTTTATTAAGTTCTGCATAAACCTGCCCGATATTGGTATAAGCCCCGGCTATCTTTATTTTGTCATCTATCAATTCAAATTTTTCCAAAGCTTTCAGGTAATAGCTCAGGGCATCGTCAAACCTGTTTTGGACAAAATAAATAATTCCGATGTTCAGCAAAGTTCCTCCTACCTCTTTTACATCGCCTAAAGATTCCTGTATAGCCATTGCTTCGGTATAACAATTTAATGCCTGTGTATAATCACCCAGTCTTTTGTATAATACACCTGTATTGTTCATTGTAATTGCTGCTCCACCCAGATCATTACTTTCTTTAAACTTTTTCACTGCCTCGTTGTAATAATAAATCACACTGTCATAACTTGCACGATAAAAATAGGTTACACCAATGTATGAGAGTGCTTTTGCTTCGCCGTTAACATACTTTGTTTCCTTTGCCATATCTAATGCCTTATGGCTGTATTTGTAAATAGAATCGGTTGAATACCTCCAGTATACCTTGGCAATTGCCAGGTAGATATCAACTTTTTCCTGCGGATTCGATGAATTCAGACGTTGGAACAGGCTGTCTGCGGAAGGCTGGGCTAAAGAGTTAATAGTAATAATACAGATCAATAAGACGATAGATGAAATTCTCATATTTTCTTACAATTTACAAAGTGAAATACATAATACATTTAACTCTTTAAAATAATATATATGACCTTTAAGGGCTATGTTCAGTTATAGAAATCAATTGATTTAATATATGAAACTCAAAAATAAAATATGATTTTAATAAGGATGGAAGAAATACAATACTTTTATGAACAATATGTTAAATATTTCTCCTGTAAAAATACCGCATTGGTATAAGCGCAAAAATCCATGCCAGTTGAGATACGATGAAAAAAACATTGGTGTCGCCGGGGAAAAAAAGCGCGGTGATGGTCACTCCCAGCCCGATGTTGTTGGCTCCGGATGAAACCGAGAAAGCTATTCTGTCGGTCTTATTCCTGCCGGGAAGCAGGTAGTAACCAATAAGGTAGAAGACAAGAAAAGCAATGAATGAAATTATTATATAGATCAGAATTTTTTCGGGATTTTCAAAGATGATATCCCTGTTTCGTGAAGTGGCCGATATAAATATAACGATAAGCCCTATTGCCGTTATCAACGGGTTATTATCCGAAATTGCCGTTCTTATTTTATGAATTTTTCTTACCGGTATATGTACGATAAATGGTATTACAATGGTATAAACCATGGTAAGAAACATATGTTTACTATCTGTTTCAACATCCTGTGTCAATAAGATCTGGCAGATAAAGGGAATGGAAAAGATTGACAGGAAACTTGTGAATACCAGTATTTTTAATGCAAGGCTGACATTGCCATTAAACATGGCTGAAAAGGAGGGAGAAGAAACGGCCGCCGGCATTAAAAGCAGCAGCAGAAAAGCAATGGCATAAAACGGTGAAAACATGTGAAGCAGATAAAAAGCTGCAACCGGCATTACCAGGTACCTTAAAAAAAAGAATAGCGATACCGGTTTAATGTCCTTAGTAAACAAATCCCGGTTGAGTTCGATTCTGAAAAATGAAGAGAAAATAATCAGTGCGAGGGATATCATGATAATATTTACCGTATTGATATCGGGCAGGGGAATAAATAATCCGAGGATTGCCGAAATAAGCAAGATCATTCCGAAGTACCTGTTAATAAAGCTGTTTAGTTGTTTCATGAATTAGAAATTAAGGTGGCAAAGATAATGAAAATGGGATTATAAATCCCCCATCCCGCTATTGTGTGACACCCCCTTTATCAGGCACATCGTTACAGGATTATTTTAAAGTTATAATTTCCTGAACCGGTTCTGTATATTGCATAATCCTGGTGCCGTCCGATAAATATCAAATCTTTTATCCGATTTACAGGAATATTGTTTTCCAATATTTTAGAATTTTCTTTAACAGGCAGGTAAATCAAAGCAGTGGTATTAGCCGGTATTTTCACCTGCAGCGTCAAAGTTTCTTTATCGAGCTTCCACCCTGATTTTATTTCTCCATAGGGACAATGGAAGGTTGTACTTGCCGATGACAAGTCTCCGACTATGGCTGGTTTTATTACAATATTTTTATACCCGGTGGAATTATCTTCCTGGCCGATTCCTGCCAATCCGCTGTAAAACCATTCCATCAGGTGTCCCAGCATCAGGTGGTTGTTCGAGACAATTTCCAGCGCAGGCCAGGATTCGGTAAGGGCTGTGGCTCCTTTTTTCAACTGGTAACCATATCCGGGAACATCGTCCCTGTTGTTCATTTCAAATAAAAGTTGTGATTCCCCGCCTGCTGTGAGCGCCCGGACAAGGTAATGAAAACCGATATCGCCTGCAGTGAGCGCTTTATTATTGGCAATAATTGAATCAACCAGGTTAGTTAATACCATTGCACGGTCTGCAGGGTTTACAATACCCAGGCACAATGGCATGGCCATAGCGGTCTGGCTTCCGGTGGAATAAACCTTATGTTCGGTATCAAAAAATTTATTATTAAATGCAATTCTCACCTCTTCAGCCCAATTGGAATAAAATACCTGTTCCTTTTTCTTTTGCAGCAACCCTGCCATTTCAGACAGTAATTTCAAATCGTGATAATAGATGGCAGTGGCAGTGAGCGCTACCGGGGTAAGCTGGGCAAATCCCGGCCTTTCAGGGCCCAGGTCAAACCAGTCTCCCAAACCGTGCGACACGATATGATTTTCGGATTTGCTTTTCAAATAATTAACAAACCTTACCATCATGGGCCAGGCTTTCTCCATAACTGACTTATCCCCGTACCATTTATAAATAAGCCATGGCAGAATAACAGATGCGCTTCCCCATTCGGGTGAGTCCCTGAACCCTCCTTCGAAAACTGTATATTCCGGTACTATTGAAGGAACAAGTCCATCAGGGGTTTGGGCATCTATCATGTCGTCAATAAGTTTCTGATAAAGATGGTATGTTTCGTAATTATAATTGACGGAATTGCCCATAAGGAAAGTCTGTTCGAGCCAGCCGAGTTTTTCACGGTGGGGGCAGTCGGTCAGCACACTTTGAAAATTACTCCTGATGGCCCAGTCTATCAGCGAGTATATCCTGTTGAAGAGCTCATTTGAACAATGAAATGATCCGTTCTGTGGTGCTGAATTTCTGGTATGAAGCATGTTCAGTCCTTTTATTACAGGCAGGGAGCCGGAAACTTCCTGTTCAGCAGAAACAGCACCTTCTACCTGGATGTACCTGAAACCATAATAAGTGAATGAGGGTTGCCATGTTTCAATACCTTCACCTTTAAGCGTATATGTATAATAATGCAATCTTCCGGTTGCCCTTTGGTTGATCTCGTTTTTCTCATCTATAAGTTCTGAAGGAAGCAATCTTACCACCTGACCTTTTTTCCCTTTTAGTTTCAATTCAAAAATACCCGATGCATTTTGTCCGAAATCAACCAGGTATTTATCTTCTGATATCTGAATTGTTTGTTTCTCCTTAATCGTATCCATAGCCTGAACAGGATAGTTCAATTCGGGTTTTAAAATTCCGGTCACCTGATTGTCAAAGTTTACAGGTTTCCAGCATGAGTCATCAAAACCGGCAGTTGACCATTCTGGCTGCCCGAGGCGGGCATCATAATCTTCACCACCATAAATGCTGGAATAAGTAACAGGTGAGGGATGGGATTTCCAGCTTTTATCTGTAACAATGCTTTGAGTTGTGCCATCGGTATAATTGATACTCAATTTACATATCAGTTTAGGGGCGCCATAGGCAATCACCAGTTTACGGTAACGCTCGCGGTTGATGTTGTAAAAACCGTTTCCAACAATGGCGCCAATAACATTTTTGCCAGACAGCAGGTTTGCTGTCACATCAAAAGTATTGTAAAGAATTGTTTTGTCATATTCGGTCCACCCCGGGGAAAGGAATGCATTTCCGATTTTTGAACCATTAAGATACGCCTCGTAATGGCCCAAACCGCTTATAAAAAGTGTGGCTGAGGCAATGTCTTTATCAACCTTAAAATCTTTTCTGAAAATGGGCACTGTCATCCGCTGAATTCCTTTATGTCCCATGCTTTCCCTGCCCTGGTGCACTCCCGGGACAACCCGCTGGGATGGTGGAAAATTTTCGTAACATATCCACTTTGCACTGTCCCAGTCTTTTGGTGATAGCAAACCCATCTGCCAGGAGGCTGTTTCGCTCCATGCAGAAACATTGCCATTATTATCCCAAACCATCACTTTCCAGTAGTATTTTTTTGCCGGTTCTAAAACAATTCCTTTGTACGGAACAAGAATTGACCGGTCGGACTTAACCTTTCTGCTATCCCAGACATTACCTTCACCGGCATTTAGTTTTTCAGGATTATCGGAGACCAGGATATGGTAAGCCGTTTGCATTACATTTCTTGCATCAGACTTAATCTGCCAGCTAAACCGGGGATGTGGATTATCAATACCGATTGCATTTGTGAGGTTTTCGCATTTGGGGTTGATGACAGCAGGTTGTTGATTTTCCTGAGCATGGGACTGAAGCAGGAATAAAGCGAGCAATGCGATTAATGGTATTCTCATAGCCTGATGAATAAGAAAATATTTAAAGGTTTTTTATTTATGGCTCAGATCAAAAATAGCAAGAAGTTTTTAACTTCGTAAAAACATGCTAATAATTATACTGACTAAGAAAGTATGAATAATATGAATACGTGTCAGCGGCTGCTATTTGAATTCCCGCTGGCGCGAGCTTATAGCTCGTGCCATTAAAACAGATTGCAGTTAAAGCATAAATACCTTTTTACAAAAGCTTTGATTTTTTTATATTTACAACTATGAGCAGTAAATATAAATTTCATAATCCGGATGGAATTTATTTTATTTCTTTCGCGGTGATATATTGGATAGATGTGTTTGTTCGCGAAGATTATTTTGCCTTGTTGGCAGAAAGCCTTGATTATTGCAAAAAAAACAAAGGAATGCAGCTTTTTGCATGGTGTATTCTACCAAGCCATGTTCATCTTATTTTCCGGGATAAAAATTCCCATCCTGGCAAATTAATAAAAGAACTAAAAACCTTTACGTCAAAAGAGATTCAAAAACTTATTTCTGATAACCCCCGGGAAAGCCGAAAAGAATGCCTGCCTGCCGAAGCCCTGTCTGCCGACAAGGCAGGTTTGGCGCAGGCAGGGTTACTTTGGATGATGTAATGTGTAGGTTTAAAGAACAGCAAGGTTAAAAAAGGCAATTCTGGCAACAAGATAATAAACCAATTGAATTATGGAGTCCTGAAGTTATTCAGCAAAAATTAGATTACATACATAAAAATCCGGTAGAATCAGGCTTTGTAACAGAACCGGAATATTGGAAATACAGCAGTGCAATTAACTTTACCGGAGGAAAAGGCGTGATAGAAATTGATAAACTTTAAAAAAGAGGCACGAGTTGCAAGCTCGCGCCCAATGTCATTAAGTTAAGCTGCAAGGATTGATTTTGTTGATATCTCAGGGTTAAATTCAGAAAATTATATTTTAAGACATACGAAT
>JAFGPL010000302.1 GCA_016936215.1 Bacteroidales bacterium | reverse complement strand
GCTTCAAACCAGCGGCTCACCTCATTATCCAATTCCCAGTAATGGATATTAAACGGTTCCTGGTAACCATGTTTCACACGCAGGTCTGCCATGGGATGAGATCCAGCCGGAAGGTTACAATAGGCAACCCAATCCGCTGCCGATTTAGCGCCTGCGCTAAGACTGGTAAAATCAGGGAAATCGTTCCCCTGAATCGCTCCCTGATAATGCTCGTAAGCTTTTTTCCAGGGATGATAAACGTTAACGCACAGCATCATTTCGGCGCCGACGGAATGGCACAGCATCGCGTATTCGGCTGTCCCAATATCATTATAATTTAGTCCACCCCAAAAATATGATTCATTGGGATTTCGCTCCGAATATGGACCAATACCATCACGCCAATCGTAAAACGAAGCAAAACAGCCACCAGGGAACCGTATCAGCCCGGGTTTTACACGTTTAATGGCTTCGATAACTTCTTCACGCCAGCCATAAACAGCGCTTTTAGGCTTTAAAGAAAAATCATCAATTATAATTTCCGATTGAGGTTGAATCATAAGGCAAAAAGTTGCCCAGCCAGTATATTGGGTATTGTTAAATGTAAATTCGATTTCTGAAAATTGATTGGTGAGATATTTTACAGGAAATGAGAAAATAGGCTCGTTCCATTTTCCAGTTTTATAAAACCAAATTTCAGCTTTAAGCGGAACTGTATCAGATTTAATCTTACCTCGAAAGTAGTATACTTCACCTTTTTTTAATAGTTTGCCTTCCTGAGCGACACCACCCCATCGACTTTTATCATGATTAATAATACGCAGACACTTTTTACCATGTCCAGATCCTCCATCCTCTGTCCGAATTTCACAGTTGACCAGCGGCGTTTTGCATACGAAAAAAGTACTGGTATCGTCAATCCAGAACGGCTGACCTGGTGTGCCTGGTGCAGCAAACCATGAATTGTGCTCGTAGCCGGAATGATACCAATCGAATTTGCTCCAATCACGTTCGTAAATTTTACCAGGAGTGCCTCCATCCAGGAATAAATCAAAACACTCCTTATTGATCCCCTTATACGGTGTAAAACGCTCGAAACTTCTATTAAAAAACATTTCGCTCCACATGGCTTCCGCCTGGATTCCGTAGCCAAGTTCGATAAAATTACTATACAACAGATCACTGATTGGCGTTTGGTTCAATTCCCGTGACGTAATTTTGAAAACGTGTTCGTTCGTTCCTCCACATCCATAAGCAGTGGACAAAAGAGTCGCCGTAAAAATCAGGCATCGTAAGGTAGGTTGGATTCTCATACTCTGATTGTGCTTGTTAGAAAAAAAATTAAGCATCAGCTTTTCAAAATTATTTATTATGCATATTATCTTGCAAAAGAAGCAGATCGTATAAATTCAGACCGGACTGTTGAATTAAAATTCCACCAGCAACGAATCATATTTTTCATGTCTTGAAGCAGAAATTGCAGTGAATTCCTTCATCCGGTTCGTACCTGGTTCTCCAATTTTTATTGTGTATTTGCCATCTGCAAGAACTTTCGGTTGAAATTCCGTCCCATTGATTCTGATCGTATAGATTATTTCACCATCGAATTCAGACACGACCTGAACCACCGGATCAATCATTCCAGTGATGATTATCCTCGGCAAAAATAATTGGGACGACTGGGTAAAATTATCCAATTGATTGATCGTAATTGGCCATCCAGGATATTGTCCTGAATCTGACTGTGCCGGATCTGAAAGTCTTGGCCAACATTCGATTTTAACATCCCGGGTTTCTTTATTGAATCGTACTAGTCCGTATCCGGTGGCTCGGTCATACAAACGGCTTGGTTTTAATCCAGTAAAAACCGGGTTCGAAACCGCAAATACAGTCATTTTATTAGCAAAGCCATCTTCAAAATCGCCGGTATATTGCGGTGAATTTGGCAACCTGTTTTTCCCTGCTGTATTTGGATACCAACGTCGAGGCCAGATATTGGAAACGGCGGGAACACAAAAGGCGAAACCCGAGTCACGCCACTCATCAATCCCATACTGAATCGTACTGCCAAGATGTTGATCGCCGGCAATATGAAGGGCAAATGCCCGTCGCATTTCCCGAATGGCTCTATTCCGTCCTGTCTTAGGCCAGCCATTGGAATCCATATCCGCTACCGGAATATCATTTGGCGGGTACAGCCCTTTTTCTAAAATTCGAAGCTTTGGAGTGACCTCGTCCGATGTAGCTTCTTCTTTCGGCAAAGTACAAAGATTTGAAAAAATCGTTTGGGAAAGTACCACCTTCATCCATGTATTGTGACTCCAATCGGAAGCCCAGTTTTGTAAAAAATTCAACTGACGTTCTCCTAAAAGCACAGCTTCGGGCACGTCAGAATCACTCTTAGCATTAAAAGATTTATTCCGAATCCAGCCATTTTGAATATCAGCTCCCGGTAAAAGAGATTTTGGTGCGGACTTGAACTTCCGATCTTCCAGAATCGCAAAACTGATCCCTGCATAATTCAGACTGCAGTAATAAACACCAATACCCTGTTCGACCGGCGTTGGATCATAAGGATCAGGAAGGTTGCTCGTCTGTGTGCGCTGTACCATATTGATCCACTCAGGCGGCATGATATAACCGCCAGCATCCTGGGCATCATACCCACTGAGTCCAGATGGAACCGCCTTACCACCAGCGCCCCATAAGTTACCTTGATAAACATCATGGTCATCAGGAATACAAATGGCAGGTCGATTCCTCAGTAAATCTCTATAGGTCCATCCAAAAATGTACCATTTCCGTAAATAATCAAGTGTTGCTTTTTCAACAGGACTACGCTGAATACCAAATCCACCTACAACTTCATAGATTTGATCTCCGGAGAAAAAAAGCAAATCGGGATCATGATAACTTACATTTCTTACTACATCATTATTGGGAAATCCAAGATCATTATTTCCTGTAAAAGCAGCGATCGTAATTTCTTCTTTTCCAAGAGGTTCTTTTCGTATAACTCCTTCATAGAAATCATTTTTTTTACAGGTTCCAGAATGGTATGGACCATAAGCGAGCCGGTACGGAATGTCTTTTGAAGTGTCCCAATTTTCGATCCGGAAAGTAGCGATACGTGCCATCGGGTCAATTCTGACCTCCCTGAGCGTTTCCCAATTTTTCTTGCCTTTGGGAATCTGAAATCGAATTTCCTGCGGATCTTTATCACTGATCGGCGGCATTTGAACTGTCATTTTTAAAATATTATCACTTAACGTGTATTGAGTAAAGAGTATCGGACCATACGAATGTTCCGGGTACCCGGTCACTTTCGTTCCGCTCAGGCTCCAATCCTTAAACCAGAAGCGGACATTTCCGCCTCTCTCGGTGCCAGGACGAAACCCCCAATTACTCCCGTTAATGGCAACTCGTTTCTCGGATTTATGTGGTACTTCTCCTCTGCTGCACACCAAAGCGACGCCACCTTCTAACCAATCGGAATCCAGATCATTTTGTACGCACTGAGAAAGTACATTCCCGGTACTATCAAATGCTATGAGTACTGCGTTGTAATTATCGCCAGCCAGTTGAGCTGAGAATTCCAGGCGTATATTATGAAATGGTGAAGCTAACGCTTTTGTATTTTCTTCCAGACCACCAATGAAAAGTCGGCCTTTGGTAGTCATCCCAACTCCTAGACCAATGCCCCGGACAGCATTATCCCGATAATCGTCAAATTCACCTTTTACACCAATTTTAAACCCAACCCAGCCTTCTTCCAAAATTTCATTTAAATCAAGTTGTCCAAGACGGACACTCATCTTAAAAGCGCCGACGTTTTTATCGAGCTCGTGAGTCAGCAAATATACATTCCGATCACCGCCACTGGTAATACATTCAATTCTTCCGTTTTTTAATTGCCAATCCTGCAACGGATTAGACCAGTAATCCGGCCCGAGCCAAACTCGCTGAATATTCGTTGGTAAACTGCAACGGAAATCATCTCCGGATTTCTTTATCGCACAACTGGAAATCAGTGCCACAACTGCTGACAATGCAAATAATATTTTATATTGAGTGGACATGCTGTCTTCGCTCACTGCCCCATTGAATACATTTTATGATTAAATTAGGTTTTTATACAAGAGAATTCCCAGGTAGCAGGAAATTGATTTTTCCATTATTAGAAACCATTACTACTAAGAGCACTAAATACTTTACATATCTGTGTCATTTCGACCAACGGGAGAAATCTGTAAATCAACAATTGCATAAAAGTCAGATTCCTCACTACGTTCGGAATGACAATTCAATTGTAAAATACAACATGCTCCCAGTAATAACTTAAAAAATATAGAATACTATCGCATCAAAACCATCTTTTTAACTTGTTTACAATCCCCAGCTTGTAACTCATAAAAGTAAACACCAGAAGAAGTTGCTGAATTCGCAATCCAATTAATTTCATATTTACCAGCTTGATAATACTGATCCACCACATCGGCCACTTTCTGCCCCTGCATATTGAAAACAGTAATTTTTATATATGAAGCCTTATGGTTTGTAAAAACAAATGTTGTATTTGGATTAAACGGATTAGGATAATTTCCAATCAGTTCGGTAGTACTGGGCATAAGATTGTTCTCATGCTCCATAATTTGTGTATCTTTAATGAGTTCAACCTTTATATCATCATACCACACGGTGCCACTGTTTTCAGTGCTCTCCTTAAAAAAAGTGATGCCAAGAAATCCCCACATATCATAAAAAGCCCTATCAAACTTTACTGTTCCTTCTCTATATGTCCAATCATTATCGCCGGCTAATTGAGTACCGATATCACCATTATCGCCGCACCTCATCCTGATATGACTCACATCACCCTGTGTTTTAATCCAACCGCTGACTTTATATCGAGCGCCATTTATAAAACCTTCCGGATATGGCCCTCCATTTTGCATTACTTGCATCCATCCTGTTGGTTGGTTTGGAATACAGTGGAATCTTAAGGATTGCCGTCCACCATGAAACACCGCTGTATCTAAATCAATAGTCACAAATCCTTTTTCCACAGAACCAAACTCATCAAACTCAAGGAACCAACCTCCCTTCCAGTTTGGATCTTCACGGTTTAAAATTAATGTATCTTCCTCAAAGCCTCCATTACGAAAAAAGGATTCCAATGGTCCTTCACCTTCTATAACAACATCATCATACCAGGCTGTGCCTTTAATCTTTAATCCCGCACCAAGTTTGCAATGTACTTCGATCGAACTGGCATATTCCGTGGTATAAAATTGTAATTCAACTTTTGTCCAATCAGAGCTTCCGAAAATTCTCTCAGTCATATTGTCCCACCAATAGCCATCAACATCTCCTTCAATCGTAATTTGAGCACCGCCTTCAAACCAGTCGGTTCCGGCTTCGACATTTTCAGTCTTAATATAAGCGGTAACTTTGTACAGACTATTAGGCAATGCCGGAATAACCTGGTAAAACGAAGATGTAGCACTATCGCTGTGAGAAATACATATCGATTTTTTTTCACTATAAAATGTATCAGTTACCCAACTAAAATCTACTGAACCTTCAACAACTTTGGTTGACCAGTTATCCGGTAGTGTTCCAGTTCCTGTTTCAAATCCCGAATTAGCTACCAGGTTCTGACTGTTACTAAAGTTGGTTACAACAAATACGATGGTACCAGCTAGAACAATTCTTGTAAATATCTTTCTCATGGCTTATTCCTTTGAAAAAAGTTGTAAAGCCCTAGAATTAAAAATCTCGTTTAATAAAAGCAAGAGAAATTTTAACACTGTATATTCTTCTTCTTTTATTAAAACCATTATTTTTGTCTTTTTTTTCCTTAGTAGCTCCTGGAATAATCCGACAGGTAAACTTTATTCCCTTATTTACCCTAATAAGGTTTATGATGTTTGTTAGTCTATTGCTATTAAGGTGTTAAAAGCAAGAATAAGGTAACCTTGAGACCTGTTTGACCTTTGATGCTTCGGCATTTGTAAATGCCGAAGCATCAGGTATTAAAATTTTAGTGGCAAAAATATTGTCACGTTTAAATTCTTATTTCGATACATCCAGTTCCACTGCGCTCACAGATGCTGCAGGAAATGTCCATTCACAGTTTTCTGATATTTCCGCCTCTTTTGGTGATGTAATTTCAGGCTTATATTCAAAAACTTCGTAGGCAGGATCAAGGGCAATATAAAATACTTTCCCTGATTTTATCTCCATCCCATCTATTTTCAATTGTGCTGTAACAGGTTCTGTACGATTAACATTAGCGACATGTAAAAATATACGATCACCCGTTCTGCTTGCCGAGATATCGAGATCTTTATGATCGGTGTTGATTTTCACAGCCTTCTGTCCTACGTGTTTTCGATACAGACTCATCACCATGGCAACCGGCATCATAAAAGATTTTCCCGATGGTGTTGGGATGATGACTGCATTATTCTGCCACCGAGTACCGCAGAAATCAGCAAGCGTAGCTATCTTAAGAATATCACCATTTCTTTCATACATATTAAGGATTCTGGCGTTTGACACCCCTGCAGCCCAGGTAGAAAGGGCTTCATTTCGATTCCGCCCGGGAAGAAAAAAGTGACCTTCCGTAGTCGCCAAAGGAACACTAAGATCGGCAACTTTTGCTCTCATTTCAAGCAATTGTTGTTCGGGTTGTTTATAGGCTTCCATAAAATACTTCCAGGTTTCAGCCCAGTCTTTTCGATATTCAATCCCTCGCAATGG
>JAFGPL010000301.1 GCA_016936215.1 Bacteroidales bacterium | reverse complement strand
TTTATAGAACAGGCAATTGTATATTTATTTCACAGTGCCGTAGGCACGAAATATAAACATTATTAAATTTAATCGGACAATAGTGATTTATAATAAGAAGTTCTTTTCATGTTTAGATTTTTCATCCCGTAATAATCATTATACACCCCAACAGTTCGGTATTCACCACAAATAATTGAAATACAGCACATAATAGATGTAAATTTATTGTTACAAACAAGCAACTAAAGACTTTAATCTTATCTGTATGAAGCGTTTCGTTACAAATAAAAATTACCGGTCAGTACAAAATGACCACTACATTGTAAAGAAGCTTTTTAATAAAATACATTCTTTTATGTCAGGTTTTAATGGTGTAAACAACCCTGGATATATAATAAAAACACACGGTTCGTTCATTGGGGGTGTAACAGCTTCATACGTTAATTATCTTATCCCGTCACCCGGTAATAACTGCCGGGTGATGTTATTGCAATCGGGAACAAATTCCACCAGCTATATCATGCATAGAAAAAAACAAAACACCATTTAATTTAATATAACCATGAAAACACCAATTAAATTTTTTATAATCCCCTTATTGGGAATGATGATTGCCAATGTAACCGCACAAACAGTAAGCATAAGCGGAACCGTGAAGAACAGCACAGGCAGCCTGGTTAGCGGGGCACTTGTGTGCTTAAAGAAATATCCGGGCATACAGTGTTATTCGGCGGCCAACGGTACTTTCACCCTAAATGCAACCATAACAGGCATTGAAGAAGTTACAGGCAATGAAAAATATAAAATTGAAAACGGGATCGTTAAAATCCATGCTGATAATGAACCTGTTTTGATAGATGTTTACGATATTACCGGCAGATTTTTGAAAAATATTACAACCTGCAAAAACCTATCGGGCTATTTCGAATTTCCGGTCAAAAACATCCCTGCAGGAAATTCCGCTGTCCTGGTACTGAGAATTATTGTCGGGCAAGACAATTACAGCGTAAAATACCTTCACCATGCCCACACACTTTCAGACTTTCCGGTTCAAACTACCGCTGAAAACAGGCCTTACAAAAACACCTTTGCCACCGTTGACACCCTGGTAATTACCCACGGTAACTACCAGCAAAAGAAAATAGCGCTTACCGGTTATACCGCCAATATCGGCAATATCATTATGTCGCCGGCCAACGCCACAAGCTACTCTTTCAGCGGGGGAACACTGCAGGACCTTAAAAATGCCAGCCCGGCACTTTCCTTCGGCACCCTTGAAATAAACGGCCCGCTCGAGATACCTTCATCAGAAAATTCAGTCACCATTACAGCGGCAAATATTGTAGTAAACAATAGCATTACAGTTAAATACCCTACCTGCTCGCCCTATTACGATGCTCCCGATCTTACATTAAACGTTACCGGTGATGTGACTATCAATGCAGTGATTTATCTTTCAGGCAAAACCGGCAAAGGTGAGACCACAACCACCACCTGCAATAGCTGCACGGGCACCGATGGGGGCATTCTCACCATCAATGCAGATAACATTTATATAAATGAAAGAATAGATGCAAGTGGAGGCTGGGGCAGCTATTCCTATATCACATCCTCAATAAAGTGCGGGTGCAATGGCGGCGACGGAGGAAAAATCAACCTGTTTGCAAACAATATAATAACTGTTTCGCAAAAAGGTTCCGACCTTGATGTTGAAGGAGGAGATGCCGGTGGCGGTTCATATGAATGTGGTGATGGAAACGACGGTTCGAGGGGCATTGTTGATTTTGAAGGCCAGAGCATTACAGTGAATGAGATCAGCGGCGACCTGAACATGCTTGCATATAACGCACAGATAATTGATTACGAAAAACTTACCCTTTACGGAATTATAAAATACCAGGAGGAGTTCGATCACAGAAATAATTATGATGCCTGGTATGTCTCTTTTTCGGGAGGCGTGGGCATAACCCTTTACGACTGGCTCGAAGACCTGTTTATCCTGAGACTGGAATCTGCAAGCACGGTGAAACTCTCATTAACTGCATCCAATGCAAATGCCGACCTCGACCTGTACCTGTTGTCAGGAGACATGAAAACCGTCATTGCCCAGAGTAACGGCGCCACAAGTTCTGAAAATATCAACACGGCAACCCTGGCCGCCGGAAACTACTTTATTGCCATATCATACGCCGATGACGGTAAAAACTATTCGACAAATTATACATTAAAAATGAAGCAATAAACCTTTTAAATGAACCGCGTATGAAAACACTTTTAACATCCCTGCTTTTGGTATTCTGTCTGAATGCCATTTCCCAGGATTACATCAAAAGCGATTTCAACCTGGGGATCACCACGATTTCGAATGCAGAAGTCCTCTTTAGCCCCGGCGGCAAAACCATGATCAGCAGTTGGTTTGATCTTTTCCCCCTGAAAAAGGATTTTTTGCCGGCTGATAATGATACCATTTTGCAGCCTTCAGACGATTATCCACAATATCTGGGAAGCTCACTTTACAATAACAATGCATTGATGCTGGCCTGGACTTCTGTAAAATACGATCCTGCCACAGTTTACCATGTTAAGGCACAGATATTCGACAGCCTTTACAATGCTGTTACAGATGAAATTGTGGTTGATTCAAATACCAGTTCCACGGGTTATAGTTATGAAGCCTATCTTTCAAAATCTGCCGATAAAGACAATGACATAGGAATAGCATGGGCATCCGGTGAAACACTTTATGCGCGCTTTATTAACACAACCACAAAACAATTGTCGGCTAGGCAGGAGATACTCAAAGGCACAGGCGTTTCTGGCATTCAGGCAGTTGATTTCATGCACAATGGTAATATACGCATCATCTGGAGGGATGTTAACAGTAATTTGCGGCATAAAAAAATTTCCAAAACCGGTGAAGTGCTGAACAATGAATCAATATTGTTTGGCCCTGGTGATGGCGCTTATTATTCGGGGATAACAAGGTATACATCAAATATTAACGGGGACTTTATGCTGGCAGAACTACACCAGCATCCTGAAACATACAATTACGGTATTGATGTAAGGAAGTACAATGCAGATGCGACACTTACAAACGGCCCCGTATGGATATGTGATTCAGTTACATTTAGCGCATATGATGACCTTAGAGAGATTTTTCAGATATCAATGCAGGATGACGGCAAAGCGGCTGTGGTCTGGAGAGATATGTTATACGATCAGGCACTTTCTAACTATGTAGATTTGCTGTTTATGCAGTTTTTAGACCATACCGGCAACCTATACGGACAGACTTTTCGCCCGGTAAACATAAATAATGAATCATACAGCAAGTCATATGCCATTTATGAACAATATCCCTTTATAAGGCTAAAAAACGATACCATTATATTAGCGTGGCAGAATTATAACACTGAATTTTCGAACAATGCTTATTTGTACATGAACATTCAAAAATATACACTTCAAGAGGTATCTCCAATAAAAGATCATGTTTCAAATGGAATTTCACACTGGTTCATTCATGATGATGTTTCGGGGGAATGCTTTATCATGATCAATTCCCCTGCAAATACCAATGTAAGATTAGAGCTCTATGATGCCTTGGGAAGGACAGTGGCAGCATCAGGCCACCATTACCTGCAAAGCGGGATAAACAAGATACCCCTGGACCGGTTAACAGGCCTGAATTACAATAAGGGGTTATATATATACAGGTTTTTAATTAATGGAATGACTTATACCGGAAAAATTTGCAGGTAATCCTTTATATCTCCGTGAGAAGAGCAAAAATGAAATAAACGATGAAACATCCATGCAAAAAAATGTTCGGTCAGGTTTACCGGGAAATGATGGATGTTTCATTTTTTTAAAAAAAACATACTGATGAAAATACAAACAAACAGATTATTTATGGTTGTTGTTTTTTGCATAGCTGTTTTATTTTATGCCTGTAAAGGAAGAAAAGATACTCCCAAAACAATTACCGAAACGTTTAATGCAGATTTTACAGGCAATTATACCTATGTTGGAATTGATACATTGCCACATCAAAAATGCACAGACACACTTTCGGCGTGGCGTGCCATTGTTGACGGAAGCGGAACAGGAAGCCACCTCGGCAGCTTTGTTGTGCACTTCGATTTCTGTGGTAAAGCGGAAGGCAGGTATAGAAATATGCAAGCATTTATGGTTACCGAAAACAGCGATACGCTTTTCGTCTCTTGCGAGGGACAGGTATATGAAGGCAGGCTCGGTGACCACCCTGTGTATGTTACCTCATACTGGCGCGATCCATTCCAGATTCTTGGCGGTACCGGTATATTCAAAGGCGCCACAGGCAGCGGCATAACAGATGATTACAACAGTTCGGAGGACAAATACTCACATCATCACTGGACCGGAACGATTACTTTGAGAAAAGGGAATGAGTAATACCTAGGTTTGACAGTTGAAATTTTTAACAGGCAGATTGTCAATACAGAAGAATAAATCACATTGATTTGTGCCACTACATTTCCCAGCCCGGTTTAGGCTGGGTCCACAGTCTTTGCCGACCGTGGGTTCTTTTTCAACCTGACTTACCATCCGGTTTCTTTTAGAAAAGACAACCTTTTATCAATGATATATTTAGCATCTTTCCCCTGATAATTCAAATGCGATTTTGCAGGAGCTATAAATAACCGGGAATTTTTAATTTTCTTATGCGCATATATGGCATGTGAGAAGGGTACATTTTTATCAAAAGGAGAATGGCTGATTAATGTTGGTACTGTAATTAAATGAATATCTTTTGCTTTATGGTCAATATCATTTATAAAACCATACCCGGAACTGCATTTTAATAAATATTTTTCATAATCCTTTATGTCATCATCAGTCCAATCTTCTAAAACATATGCCGCTTTTAATGTTGAAAACATTTTACACAGCCTTAGCAAATGCTTTTGCTGATTGCTTTCAAATTCGGCACGCATTTTACCCCACAGCTTAGATTGTCTTTTAGGGTGTAACATGTATTTCATTCCATAATATGTCGGGGTGAATTTAGATACCCAGTTTTTTGAAATAGCCTCTTCAAGAATTAAACAAGCGGTGTGGGCAGGATATCTTTTCGCAAATTCAAGTGCAGTTGGCCCTCCTGCTGAATTACCAATTACCGCAACTTTTTCAATTTTTATTGAATCGAGAAGTATTTTTAAAAATTCAGCCTGTTCAGCCGCCGTTTTACCAAATTCAACAGAAGTATTACCATATCCAGGCCTGGAAGGTGCCAGCACCTGGTAACCATTTTCAATTAAATGTTGTTGTTTAAATTCGGTACGGCAATCATCATTTCCTCCATGAATAAAAAGTACTGTTTTTCCTTCACCTTCCAAAATATACTCTATCGTACCGGTTTCATTTTTAATAATCTGCGGTTTCATTTCATTCGTTTTTTGTGCATTGAGGTAAGTCCCTATGAATATTATAGAATTAAATATCAGTACTTTAATAAATTTTTTTTTCATAATTCAATTCATCTGTATATTTTTTTGTTTTTAATGGTCAGATGGAACTTACCATGATAAAATAATCATGATCGTGTTTGTTAAAATCATGATTATTTTATCATGGACGTTTCATTAATTGCATAATCAACCCATCTGATTTCATTTTCCAGTGCCCATATTCCATTTTGAGTTATCAGGCCAAGAATTTTTTGTTTTTTTTCATTTTGCGCAGTTTTAATTCGCGTATCCACCTGTTCACTGGTAAGGAATGACAACCTGTTTTGCATGATTGACCGGTAATACTTAAGATTTTTGATAATGGTTTTATTTTCCAGATCGTGGGAAAAAAAAAGCTGGACAAGAAATTGATTTCTGTGATTAGGTATATCAAGCCCTGAGCATAGCCATTGATTCAATTCATTTTTACCTTTACCTGTAATTGAATACTCCTTTTTATTTGGCTTTTCGTCCTGGTAAATAATTTGCATCTCAACATGGCCATTGTCAATAAGTTCTTTTAATGTCCTGTATATTTGGCTTTGAGTCGAGGGCCAGAAATGGTTGATCGTATTGTCTATCTTTTTCTGCAAATCATAACCAGATAAGTTCTGGTGGTTAAGAAAGCCGAGAATTGTATGCTTTAATGACATAATAAAAATATTTTGTGCAAATATAACACATGTGTTATATAATACAAAATATATTACTTGATTATTTAATAAATGTTACGAAATTTCTTATGCCAGCTCTCACGGTTTAGTTTAGCGGATTAGGCCGCCTAACATTTGCAGATAGCTACGAGTAGAAATAGTCACTTAGGTTTCCGATGTCCCGGAACAGGATTTGAGTAGCACTTAGTTACGAAACGAGCTGGATTGGGACTCTGTAACATGTGCCATAACGACAAATTGAGCAGTAGCAGATCGTGTCGTAGTTATTTGTCAAACCGCTACGCAGTTGGAGCGGGCTACAACCGACTGAAGGGAGCTCAGCGAAGCTAAACCTTGATATTAAACACATCGCCAGCCATTACTTATAAAAAGAGTTGTGTATGGCTTTTTAATTTTCAATATATGTGATTAAATTCTTAATAATAATTTAGTTTCGGCAATGTCTTTGTTCTTACAGCATACAAGTCAAAACCGCCTTTCCCTCCCGGCTTGTTCGATGAAAAAATCAACATTGTATCATCCAATTCACCAAATGGAACAATAATCGGACGATATTCGTCATATTCTGAATTAATTTTATCTCCCAAATTTTGTGGCTGAGACCATATTCCATTTAAATACTGTGAGAAATACAAATCAAATCCACCATAACCTCCCTCCCTGTCTGATGTAAAGACCATTATATCTCCTAAAACAAATGGGCATTTATCATTTTTATCACTTGACAAAACAGCATTTCTTACAATTTCATGTTCGGTGGCAACATGGTAATCAGGATTAATCTCGTTTTCGACAAATGCTGTTTCAAAAATATTAAATACTTCCATTTCTCTGTTACTACAAAACACAAGACTTTTATTCCCGTTATATATGCAAGGGTAATAATCGTCATACTCCGAGTTGATGGATTCAAAAGATTCCGGAGTATTTATTATCTCCTGGGCAATGTACGTCCCAAAATCAGATTTCTTTGACGATGCATACTTTATATCAAAGTCTCCTGATTCTTTATTTGCGTAGAAAAAGTATTCGTAAGCTTCATTCCCAAAAAAATAAAATGGTCCATATTCATCAAAGTCTGTATTTATGGTTTCAGTGACTTTACGTGCATATTTATTATAACTATTAACATCACTAACATATGAGATATTTAAAATATCATCTTTTTGATGATAAGAAATATCCATGCTTTTATAAATGATATCAAAATTGTTTCCTGAACTATTTCTGTTTGTAGAAAAATAGATGCCAAAGTTGAATGCCGGATATGGCAGGTTCGAGTTGTAATCATCAAATGAAGAGTTAATATTCTCAAGATTTACAGGCAATTCAGTTACAATTGTTTCGTAAGTAAAATCATAATCATCATTTTTGAATATTTTATTACAACTTGTCAATGTTATTATTAAAGCGAAAAGCAAAATTTTAAATGTCTTCATAGTTTTTAAATTTCTATTATTGATTTTCTTTAATGATTGTTTTTTTATAGTTTAGGTTGCGTTTAAAATTAAACACAATGTTTGGCGGTATGCACAGTGCGGGATTCAAAACACTAACTTGTCGGGTTACTGGGAGCTTAATTCAATGGACTCTAAATAAGACAGGCACAGCACCCAGCATTGTATATACCGCTTGTTGAACTAAACCGACCTAATGGTCGGTGGTTTTAAAGATCGGCCAAAAATTAGTATCATTGCATTCAATCTTTTAATAATTATCGTCATGATAAATTTAAATAATATGTTCTCATATTGACTATAAATATTCAGAAAGATACAATGGTGCCAGCATTAAATCCCCTTATATATAGTCCTTGATTTACTACGGCTTAGCCCTCCCGATAAAGAATTTGTTGGGTTTTGCAGGACAAAATCATACAAATTATAAATCGAAATAAAACACAATTGAGCAGGTATTCAAGCTCACAAACCTTTTATTGAGGCAGTAGGTTCTCCAACTCACTGCCTCTTTTTTTGGCTCAACTGTGCCTTAAATCCTATATTGGCAACCGTTTATAGTTATTTATCTAAGATCATATAACAAACCTAAGTGTATTGCTGAAGCATAAGGCAATATAACATAGCTTGTTTTGATGTCTGAAATTAGATTTAAGGCTACTTTTTTCATTTGATATTTTATGCCAAATTTTAATGATTGACTTCCTGCAAGATAATTCAAATCAAATTCATAAGATGCAACAGGACTAAATCCATTTTTTGAATTCAAATAGTTTACTGAAAACGGTAGACGATATAAATTTCTTGAACTATTTATTTTACCTTCATAATAAAATCCAATGCCTAGGTATAGATTTTCGCGTCTAAGTGCTTGTTGAAACAATATATTAAAGCCAAATGAATAATATAATTGTCTATTTAAATTTGTTGGTTGTGAGAAAAAATAATTAGTACCGTTCAAAATATTTGCTTTTATTTTCTTTGGTATTTTTTTTTCATAAATAATACATTGATCATCATTGCAGGTTAAATCATGATATTTTTTAGAAAATTTTATTAGGTTTTTATGATTAGGCATCTGGAAATTTTTCAAGTCATTTTTGATTTCAGGACAATCAGCTGTATAATAATCTAATAATCCTATATATTGTTTTGTTTGATAATACATCTGTCTTCCATCTATTGTCATAACTCCTTCACTAAATCTTAATTCATGAAGTTGTAGTGTATCTTTTGCTATAAAATAACGATTAGTACCTTCTTGATCTTGAAAAAAGTAAATATTCAGTTTGCCTTTTATTAAATACTCCATAAAGACCTGTACATTTTTTTTATCAATTAAAATAGTCTTAGAAATATAGTATTTTCCATCAATGAATTTATATCCATACAAATTATGTGGATAATATCTTATAACCGTATCTGCGCCTATTTCTTTAAAATCACAAAATTGTGAATTCTCATAGTAATTTCTGTTATCAATTTTACCATATATTGTATCGAATTGATAAGTTATTAAATACCCATCTTGATAATCTGGTTGACTTTTGATCTCACATATATATACAGTAGTACATAATAAAATAATTATAAGGCTCTTCATCGTATTAATGTTGATTTTCATTGATTAATAAATGGTTGCTAAGTCGAGTCACACAGGGGAATCTCACCCCTACGTTCTCACGGAACCGTACGTGACAGTCTCCCGTCATACGGCTCTTCATGCTCA
>JAFGPL010000300.1 GCA_016936215.1 Bacteroidales bacterium | reverse complement strand
CGCTCAGGGCGGCGTTTTGCTTCATCACTTCGGCAAGCGCCTGCTCCTGTTCCTTAAGGACCTGTGCGTTGTATTTCTCTAACTCTTTTGAAGATTGAACTGATGGTTTATCTATGCCCAATCTTTGCTTTTCCTGTTCCTCGAGTACTTCTTTATTATGTTTTTCTATTTCGGCAGATTCTTTTGCGGTTTGTTTCAGACTGGCAGTGGCATTCCTGCTGAATTCCTTCACCTGGCGTCTGTTTTCTCTTTCTGTCCTGTCTAATTCTTTTTGAATATCTTGTTGAGCTTTTCTTGTTTGACGATTATCAGCTTTAAGCTGTATTTTATTATCTCTCAGTATCTTTTTGCTTTCTTTTTTTGCCTCTGCTGCGAGTTGTCTTTTTTGTTGCAAATTCTGCCGTATTTCTTTTTTTTCTTTTTTTACGAGTTTACGTTTTACAAATTTTTGTTTAACCTTAACCCTTAAAGGCACTCTAACCTTATCAATGCTATAATCAGATGAACGAAGCTGTTTTTTATTATCAATTACCAGCATGCTGTTTGTTGGCTCTTTTTGTGCATATGTTTTCTGGTTTAAAGAACACAGAAAAAACAAGGAGCTTATAAACAATAATAATATCTTCATTTTTAACTGATTTACAATTATTACGATAAAAATATGATTTTGTTCAAGATTTATTGAACCTATTGAAAAAATTTACGCGGAAAGCTTTTTATTACCTGTCTCACCATAAAGTGTGGACTTGTCATACCTGGTATTTTCAGCCATAAATTTGAAGTATTCCATATATGAGATGTTGAACATCCTGATAATGAAGTATCTTGCTTCCATCAGACCTTTGACAAAGGGTTCTTCATGTTCGAATTTATAACAAGAGTTAAACTCCTTTTCACATTTATTGAGATAGAGGATATAAATTTCTTCATTGAGGTGATTTCGCATAAAACATAAGACACTCTGCGCCCCGGCAATAGCAGAGCCATCTTGACTAACAGAAATTTCAGCATGTTTGGAAATTATTTCCAAAACCCTGTCTTTTAATTTATAATGTGAAATATTCATCATGTATTGATTATATTATAATCATTTTTTTCGTCTTTAATATAGTCATTTTTTTAATTGAAAAGCAAATTTATATAACATTTTATACATAAAGAAATAACTTCTAAGCTTGAAACCTTTAAAAACTTTTCATATTTTAACAACACCATTCAATGCTTATTTCAGAATGTTAAGCATTTTCTACTTTCCGTTTATTCAATTCCCGGAGTTATTTTTTGTCGAATGATTATAGATTGTATTACTTATAATATTGAAAAGAAAGGAGGTTAAAAACATGTAATAGGTATCGTAAACTTTTTTTAAAGAAAGAATAATATTTACTGAAGATTATTTCAATAATCTGAATTTCAAAGACTCACAATTTACCTAACTTTAATTATTTAACCTATGAAAAACAAATTAACTTTTATCTCCTTTATTGTAACTTTCTTTTTTTACGGAGTTTCTGCCCAGACTTTTTACTCATGCGACCAGTGGGCTACATTCAGCAACAATGGTTACAATGTGTACAATAATATTTGGGGAAGCGGGGCCGGAACCCAATGTCTCAGTGCCAACGCATACAATAACTGGAGTGTAACAGCCAATCATCCTACTACCGGAGGCATTAAATCATATCCAAATGTTTCGAAGGAGCTTAGTATAAACCTGAGCCAGCTTTCAAGCTGTGTAAGCAGTTTTAGTGTTACCCGGCCGGGAAGTGGCTCCTACAGTTCAACCTACGATATCTGGTGTAATAACCATGCCTATGAGATCATGATATGGATGAATTATACCGGAGCAGTAGGCCCGATTGCAGAATCGTGGGATGCCAGCGGTAATCCTGTTGCCAATGCAACCAATCAAAGCATTGGAGGACATACATTTAATGTATACCGAGGGAGCAATGGATCAAATGTGGTGTATTCATTTTTAAGAACAAGCAATACCAATTCAGGCACTGTAGATATCAAAGCAATATTAGATTGGATCAGAAACCGGGGTTGGTTTGGTGATGTAAACCTTCATAAAATTGAATTTGGATTTGAAATCACTTCCGCACCCAATGTTACCTTTTCAGTAACAAATTATTCACTTTCCTACAGCCAGGGTTCTTCATGTATCCCCACATCAATAACCCCTTACCTTCAGATAAATGGCGGTTCATGGCAGCAGACTTCCTCAGCAAGTTTGAGCGTGGGCAATACGATTAAATTCGGACCGCAGCCTGTTAGCGGAGGTTCATGGAGATGGAGCGGACCTAACAATTACAGTTCGACCTCACGTGAAATAACCATCAGCAATATACAAACAAGCCAGGCCGGAACCTATACGGCAACCTACACCAATTCATGCGGTGCACAAAGCAGTCGTGCCTTTACCGTGACTGTTTCAGGAGGGTCTTCCTGCACCCCGACTTCAATCACCCCCTACCTACAAATAAATGGCGGTTCATGGCAACAGACTTCATCGGCAAGTTTGAGTGTGGGCAACTCGATTAAATTCGGACCGCAACCTGTTAGCGGTGGTTCTTGGAGATGGAGCGGACCTAACAGTTACAGTTCGACCTCACGTGAAATAACCATCAGCAATATACAGGCAAGCCAGGCAGGAACCTACACGGCAACCTACACCAATTCATGCGGGGCACAGAGCAGCCAGGCATTCAGCATCACTGTTGGAGGAGGCAGCAGCGGTTCAACAGTTACCGTTCGCGCCCGGGGAACACAGGGAGGCGAACAAATACAATTAAAACTCAGTGGCACCACTGTTGGAACATGGACCCTTACTACAAGTTATGCCAATTACTCTGCATCAGGTACAGGTACGGTTGAAGTTCATTTTATAAATGACAATGGACCGCGTGATGTACAGACAGATTATGCAATTATTAACGGTACCACCTACCAGTCAGAAAATGAATCAGCCAATACGGGGGTATATGCCAACGGCCGGTGCGGTGGCGGAACCTACAGCGAATGGCTGCATTGTAATGGTTATATCAGGTGGAGCGCTACTGCAAAGTCAACCAATTTTAAAGGTATCCCTTCTGAATTTACTTATTATCCAAACCCGGTAACAGAAGGATTATTGTCCATTGATCTCGGAGATTTAATGAGCCAGGCAAAAATTGAAATTTTAGACCTAAGCGGACGGATTATATCTGCCTATCGTTACTATGATTGTCAGCTTATTGAAATTCAAACTGAACTAAATCCCGGAATTTACCTCCTTAAAGTAAGTATCGATGGTATTTCCCATGTAAAAAAATTGTTAGTAGAATAAATTGGATATGTGAACAAAAAAACCTGACAGATTAATTTATGTCAGGTTTTTTTTGTAATAATCCGGTCTCATTTTAATTTCTTTTCATTTCGTTCAGGGCTTTATTGATCCTTTTTACAATGAATGGCCCTTCGTAAATAAAACCGGTGTATATCTGAATTAGTGATGCCCCTGCTTCAATTTTTTCTATCGCATCACGGGGAGTCATGATACCACCCACCCCAATAATTGGTATCCTTTTTTCTGACTTTTCGGAAATATACCTGATTACTGATGTAGCTCTTTCAGTTAAAGGCTTTCCACTAAGGCCGCCTTTACCAATTCTTTGAACTTTATCTGAACCTGTTTTTAGATTATTTCTGTTAATTGAAGTATTTGTAGCAACGATTCCGTCAATTTTAGTTTTGTAGTATATTTCAATAATTTCATCTATTTGCTGAAAAGTCAGATCCGGGGAAATTTTTAATAGGACAGGTTTGTAAACACTCCTTTGCTTTCGATGGTTTACAAGCCGTATGAGTATTTCTTCAAGAGCTTTTGGATCCTGAAGTTCACTAAGATTTGAAATATTCGGACAACTCACATTAACTACAAAATAATCAACATAGTCGTATAATTTCCCGAAACAAATCTCATAGTCATCAGCAGCAAGATTATTGGGTGTTGATGTATTCTTACCAATATTTCCACCAATAATAAGACCTTTTTTCCGAGCCTTTTTTAAATTATTAACCACATAATCAGCTCCTTTGTTATTAAATCCCATCCGGTTAATTAAAGCGCTATCTTGTTTAAGGCGGAATGAACGGGGTTTTGCATTTCCAGGTTGAGGATATGGTGTAACAGTACCAATTTCTATAAAACCAAAACCAAAAGATGAAAATTCATTATAAAAATCGGCATTCTTGTCAAAACCAGCCGCCAGACCAACAGGTGAATTAAATTGAAGTCCGCAGAATGTAATATTTGCAATATTTCTTTTGTTGATAAACAATTTTTGCAACAAATCACTGCTTCCCGGAATAATATTCACCCATTTTAAAATTATAACAATAAGTTTATGAATGGTTTCGGGAGGTATTAAGAAAAGAATAGGCCGGATTAAATACCTGTACATTGATAAATTTTTGGCAAATATAATCAACAAAGCTAAAAGATTCTATTTGTCAGGATGGTATTCTTTAAACGAACCATTTTTATAAAAAAATACAATTATATCAGTCTTGTTTACATCTGTAAACTCTTTTAATGCTTCTTTATTCTCATCTAAAGTCACTGAATTTCCCGAATTGCTGTTTTTTAAAGTTTTATTCCCTATATTTTGTTTATTTTCAACTAACTGATCAAAGAGTAAATTTCCCGGTATATTAACCTGTTCTGATTTCGCCGGGTAATTATTGTATGTTTCCCCTTGACCGGTAATAAGCCAATTAGCATTCAATAACGGGTACTTTTCAAGTATTTTGGCAATAAAATCGTAACTTGGATTGTTTCTTCCGCTCAGGATATGAGAAACGGCAGACCTTTGAACACCAATTTTATCTGCAAATACAGAAGCTGTAATGCCCTCTTTATTAAGAAATGTTATTAATCTTTCCTTCATAGTCCATATTTTTAGATTACAAATGTAACAAATATTATATTCACATACGTAAATTCTTAAGATTTACATTTGTAAACTGTGTCAATGGGATGTTTTAACTAAATCTGAAACCAATGGATTATGAATAACAAGAGCTTTCTTAGAAACACTATATAGTGCTTTTTTATCATAATAATTGAAGACTTTTGGTGATTTGCATACTATATGTAATGCGCATCTTCCCTTCATGACTAACCACATAGCATGTCTCACCCTCATCTAATGACTGGGACATGAAATAGTATTAATTAGTGTTTGTCCATAAAGTCCGCTATCTGCGTTATGCTCGTGGTAAAAATGTTCATTTACACCAGTAAACTCCGCTTTTTTCGGCTTCGCAAGCCTTGATACCGAACTTTATGAATCTAACACCTGACTATATGGACAGACACTAATTAAACAACATTGAAATAGAAATCCTTATTCTCTTTAATAAAACCAGACAGATCATTCGATCTTACCATGATAAGCCTCGTTGCAGTTATTTTCTTGAGTAAGAAATTCAATCTGATAAAAAACAGATTAAGCCTTTTAGTATTCCTGAATTCATTTATATTGTCTTATTATACTGTGCATTATGTCAAATATTTCATGAGTCCAGAATATTTAATGTATTATTTAATATAAATTCTATATTATATTGAATATTAATATAATATACCATTGAAATATTTCAAATCCCGGTTAATCAAGCATGAAAAAATTAGTTTTTTTGAAGTTTTAGTTAAATATATTTATATAAAATACTGATTTAACGATATATATATTAATCAATATAATTTATAAATTAAAACTGCATGATAGTACATTGTGATTATAATCTTTTTATGATTACATATGTAACCTTGTTTATTTATGAGTTACGTATGTAACTTTGCTTGTTTTTATTAGCAATTTTTGCCTCTTATTTATGAATATAATTAAACACTTCAGCTAAGAATATCCATGTCCGTATCCTTAATCTGATGAAAATATTCATTTCTCAGGAGATTAATATTTATATGTGAGTTGAAAATTATTAATTATTATTTTCAAAAAATTGTTTCATTATCTTTGAAAAACCGATGAACTTAATGAAAAACGTTAGAATAGCATTGCACTGGCAAATATTCATTGCCCTATTGGTTGCCGTTTTATATGGCATTCTATTTCCTTCTTCTTTTAAAGTGACTAATAAAACAATTAAGAAACTAGTAATTGAATATAAAGACAGTACATTAGTTGACCAGCTTACATATATAAAAGATAGTAATTTCAATAATATTACAGCATTTGAAGGTTCACTTAAAGTCCTTATGAGTGAAAAGGCTTATATAAATCATAAAAGGTTAATCATTCAAAATTCATATTATAATCCGGCTATCAAGGCTGTACATTGGATGGGAATAGTATTTTTACGATTGTTAAAAATGATAGTTATTCCCTTGATATTATTATCTATAATATCAGGTATATTAAGTATTGGTTCAGGTAAAAACCTTGGCCGTCTCGGCTTAAAAACCGTTGTTTATTATATCTCTACCACAATTTTCGCCCTGCTAACAGGTTTATTCTTTGCAAATATATTTAAACCCGGTATGCATTACCAATATGATAATGATGGATTTGAGCCCGATTTATCTGTACAGCATAAAACTCTGGGTGATATTTTTATTGAAATTGTGCCTGATAATATTTTTAAATCTCTGTTAAACAGCGAATTATTATCTATAATATTTATTTCGATCCTTACTGGAATTTTTGTTTTTCAACTTGGGACAAAGAACAGACAACTCTTAACTGAACTGTTTCACAGCCTGTTTGAGTTATGTATGAAAATTACCATGTTCATTATTAAACTGGCCCCGTATGGTGTATTCGCACTTGTAGCAAAAACAATAGCCGATCAGGATAATTTAACTTCTCTTTTCAGTAACCTTGGGACTTTTCTTATCAGCGTGCTGGCTGCGCTGCTAATACATGCCTTTATCATACTACCATCTTTAATGTTCTTCTTTTGGCGGCTAAACCCGATTAAACATTTCAGCAACATGCTGCCTGCAATCCTTACTGCTTTTTCCACTGCTTCATCTGCCGCAACGCTGCCACTAACAATGGATAATGTAAAACGTAAATCAGGGGTATCTGAAAAACTGGCAAATTTTACCCTGCCGATCGGTGCAACCGTAAACATGGATGGTACAGCAATATACATTGCAGCCGTTGTTTTATTTATTGCGCAGGTGCTGGAAGTTCATATGGGATTTAAAGAGCAGCTAATAGTCCTCACAGCTTCAATGCTTGCATCAATTGGTACAGCCGCTATCCCTATGGGCAGCCTGGTAATTATCACCATTGTTCTTGATATCTTCGGGCTTCCTTTTGAAATGATAGCACTTATCCTTCCGGTTGACAGGATACTTGATATGTTCAGAACCTCTGTGAACATTTGGAGTGACAGTTGCGGTGCAGCAGTTATTGCCAAAACTGAAGGGGAAAAACTAAACATTTAACCCGGAATTATTCATCCGTTTTCAATTAACATATTGCTTTCCCGTTTTCGGGAGGGTTAACCGGTATAATCAGCGAATTAATAAAAGAGCATTTAAATAATGGCGGGTAAAACACAAGTATTTATTCCCCTTCGTGAACAAAGACCATTGGTGGCATGTATTTTCTAACCTGGGCTGTAAATTCACTGTTTTCAATGGTTTCATAACATATCATATACTGCCATTTTTTCGTGGAAGCATTATAAACAAACTCTTCCAGATTGTTATCCTTTTTAAAGGGAAGAAACTTTGTGCCATAGACTTTGTAACCGGAATTCATTTTAGCCAGCTTCTGACGTTTTATATAACTGAAGAGTTTCTTGTCTGACTCCATAATGGCTTCCCCTTTCTTAAGATTTGGTGAGGTATATTTTGGGGTAAACTCATTTATCACCACAATAAAATCATGCCACTTATATACCCCCGGCAGGTTAAGCGAATCCAACCTTGCCAGGATCATCTGATCTGAATTGCCCTCTGTAATATTGTTACCAACCCGGTCGTAATAATCTGAAAGGGCTGAAGCGACAAGTAACCTGTTCTTTTTATAAAGCAGTGTATCAAAATTATTGTTTAATGAAGAGACATAAGAATGACATTGTTCTAAAAGTTCTTCAGCTTGTTTAATCTGGGTAAGGCTATCTGATGAAACCAGCGGCATAAATACCTTCAAAAAAGCATCCGGGTTTTTGCTAAGCTTTTCGAGATCGAATGGCGAATCATGGTCAAATATAACTGCCTGGATGTAAATATGATAACGATGCAGGTATTTTTCGGTTTCAATCAATTGGTTTTCTTTAGCATATTTAATAGATAATTCGGTCATTCTTTTGGCATGAAGATAGCTTTCGAGGGTGCCCTCTTTCAGGTATGCATCAAAACTTTTTCTGAAAGTTTTTTCTTTTTCAAACAAGGTTTGATAATACATTCGCTGAAACTTTATCTGATCGTATATATGTTTTTTAAACCTGTTATAGAAATCAATAGATAACCCGTCATTTCTGTATTCTGCCCTTTCAAGACGCTTTTCGGTAAGGCTCCTGGCGTTATCGAGTTCTTCCTCTCCAAGATACTCATAATAAGCCTTTTGAAATACAACATGATCAAGTTCCCTCTTAGTGTTGTGGAATTGAAGATTCCGGCTCTCCTGAAGCCTTGGAAGCTGCGCTTCAAGATATGTAATACGATGTTCAAGACTGTCTATTATATTCAGATAGTATGCTTTATCGGTATGATATTGTGCATGAATAGAAAGAAGATTACCATTTACTGTAAGTAAAAGAAAAAGAATTCGAATGATGAAGCTTTTATTCATCCTGCCAAAAAATCATAATCATAATGTTATTGCTAATTTAACCTAATAAGTAAAAAGGTACAATGTAAGAAAACCTTATTACCAATTTTGCCAGAACTATATTTATCTGCAAATTCTTGAATGAAATACGGTTTATGGCATTACGAGCCAAATATTTAACTAAAAAACAAAATCTTAATACTAAATAAGATAAAAACGATTCCTGTTATGACAGATATTACTCTCAAAACCTTGTAATTGATCAACCTTTTAAGCCTGGATGCAAAATATATTTTCAGAATATCTGTTATGAGCACTACCAAAAGGGCGCTTAAAAAAAACATAAAAATTTGATAATCTGTATATTTGTTGTATGAAATAGCCAGGACAATCGAACCTAACCAAAAAGCAATTACTGACGGGTTAAGGGTATTCACAAGAAATCCGTTTAAGAACAACCTTGAATAATTGTTATTTCTGTTTACAGTGAGGTCTGACGGGATATGTTTTTTTAACAGGTAATATCCCCCAAAACCCAGGAAAGCTATACCGCCTGACATTTTAAAAACATGATTATTAATAAGGTTATTCAGAAACTCTGAAGTGCCAAAATAGGCAACCAGAATAATTGCTACATCACTTAAAAACACACCCAGGTTCATAGCAAGAGCGGGCTTGAAACCCTTGTTGATACTTGTGCCTATCAACATAAAAAACGTTGCCCCAACAAAAATACTTAGAAACAAACCGAGCAATATCCCATTATAAATAGCGTTCATATTTAAATTTCAACATGCAAAACTAAACCAGTGCATTGTTATATTTCATTTTTTATTTTTCTTCACAAAATCCTGCCACTCACTATGCAGTCCGTTTAATACGCGTGGAAATTTGTGCTGGCCTCCTTCTTTGCCTTTTGCCCTCAAAAAATCGTAGAAAATCTGCGCAGGAATTATATCTACCATCACCTTTTTAAGGGCAGCCTTTCTTTCGGTTGCATAATCATCATTCAAAGTTTTCAATGCGTCATCCAGTTTCTTGCTAAAGATTTCAGGGTCAACACCTAAATTGTTTGTACCGATATACCATTTATGAGCAAAAAGGTTTTCATAAGGAATTCCCAATACTGTAAATTCCTTTACTTCAATATTCATATCTTCAGCAACAATATTGATTGCTTTTGTCATATTGTCAACCGAAAGATGCTCGCCACACAGGCTGAGAAAATGTTTTGTTCTTCCGGTAATAACAATTTCATAATCTTTTACCGAGGTAAACTTTATGGTATCGCCTATAAGGTAACGCCAGGCACCTGCAACAGTACTCAGGATAATTGCATACTCCCTGCCTTCCTCCACTTCATTTAATAAAAGTGTCTGAGGATTTTCAACCAGGTGTCCGTCATGGGTAAAGTTATTAGAATCAAAAGGAATAAATTCAAAAAAGAGCCCGTTATCAAGTACCAGTTGCATATCCCTGTCATTTCTTTTCTGATAGGCTAAAAATCCTTCTGAAGCAAGGTAGGTTTCGAGAAAATAAACTTCTTCACCGAGTAATTTCCTGAAACTTTTTTTATAAGGTGCAAAATTCACACCACCATGGGCATAAACTTTAAAATTTGGCCATATCTGGTGAATATTTTCGACCTGGTAATAATCAATTATTTTTTCAATAAGTATCTGTACCCATGCAGGAACACCTGTAATTCCGACAATATCCCACTTGGGTGCTTCTTTCACTATTTTTTCGAGTTTTACATTCCAGTTTCGTTCTTTTGATAATTTTCCTGGTTTATAAAACTTATTAAACCAGAATGGCAACTTACTTGCCAGTATGCCACTCAGGTCACCTTCGAAATAGTCTTCAATTTTTACAAGATTGGTTGATCCGCCAACCATCAAGATGCTTTTCTGAAAAAAATTTGCAGGCAGGTTAAAATCGGTTAACGCGAGCAATTGTCTAATCCCTGCTTTTCTGATAGATTTAATCATATCCCTGGTCACCGGGACCCTTTTACTGGAATCATTAGAAGTACCGGAGGTCAATCCGAAGTATTTCACCTTTCCCGGCCAGGTCACATCTGCTTCACCTTTTAAAAGACGGTTCCAAAACTCAAAATAAAGCTTTTCATAATCGTAAACAGGCACCTGGCTTTGAAATACCCTGACAAGGTTATCTGACTGCAGAATAGTCTCAAAGCCGTATTTTTTTCCGAAGGCAGTATTTTTAGCTTTAACCAGCAGTTTTCTTAAAGTTTTTTCCTGAAGCAGAAAATTAAGCTCTTTCTTATCCTCTGAGCTGCGTTTGATTTTTACAACCTCTTTGAGAATGGTACCTATTACCGCCATAGTATTGATATTAAGATAATTAATACTTCATTATAGATTTCTTATAAAAAAAACATAAAATGCTTTTGCAGGGATGAAAATAAGCCTTTTTTTAATGCAAACAACACTTGTATTTCAACAGTATCATTTTTTTTTGAATAAACCAATGGCTTTAACAATTATTAGAAATTTTTAATCACAAACACTTTAAGTTAATTAAGTGAAAATGTGGATGTTTGCAAAAAATGTAAGTAAACTGTATAAAAACATGATTAAAAACAGTATAAAATCAAAAATGTATCTGAAATTTGCCAAAAATAGTAATCACAGAAGCTGAACCTATAACCGACAAGATAACCCATCAAACAAAAGACCTGGTACCATGATAAAATGTAAGTGTATTAAAGACTTAGCGATTTCCGAAGATTTGAAATTTTCAAACAACTGCTTCTATTATTACGAATTCGTACCTTCAATGGGAAGCAGGGGGGCCATATACAGGATTTTTCTCGAAAGCGGTAAATTCCATAATTTTACTTTTTCTGAATTCAGGGAGTTTTTTAAGAATTTCCAGTTATAATATCTTCTGCCATTTTCTACCAAAAGTATGAATAAATTGCATGATGTAAATCAGCATTTTATCATTAAAAAAACCTATAACAAACATTATATCAGTTAAATATGTTTTAACAAAATACATTCCATTAACCTTAAATGTGTTTTGTCAATTATACTAATATATTAGTCCTTTTCTGTTGTTTATTTATAAAAAACCGGCATAGTAATTGTGTGTTTTTTCGTATATGAATTATAAATAAGTAATAAGACAACAAAATGATAAAATACTGTAAAAAAGATGCAGCAGTAACCATTTTTTTCAAAGACGAACATATTTTGAATGAAATGAACAGTGTGCTGCTTGAGAAAAAAATTTTAAAACTGGTAAAATCCAAACCGGTTGAGATAAGGATTAGTTTCGAAGGAATCAGCTTTATTGATTCAAATGGTTTCAGGCTCTTATTGCGAATTAACGAAAATCTGAAATTTGAAGGGATCTACATAATCCTGACAAATTTATCAGGAGACCTTTTGGAATTGTTCTCTTTGCTCAAGCTTGATAACAAGTTCAGGTTTGATCAGAATGCCAAATTTGATAACGGCTTTGCTGCTTAACAAAAGGTTAATCTTTTTAATTCTATTCAAATGTTAAAACTAATAATTGTTTAACTGTATTGTTTAATAATAAGCATTATAAATATAGCGATAAAGTACATCTACCTTCTAATACCCGTTTATCATTCGTTTATCTTCCGTTCAATTTTTTATTATTAGAAACTTATTAAAAACGATTTTTAAGACCAGAGGCTGTTTCAAATAAATTGAAACAGCCTCTGAAATCACGATATCTTTTATGCGGTAAAGTCTAAAACTTAAAGTCCATACCTACCAGATACATACCACCAATATCATCTACAAAAGCGAATTCTTTTGTTTTATTATTCAATAGGTTACGCGCATTAAAATAAATTGAGTTCTCTTTCCAGATTTTGTAAGAGATTTTAGTATTCAGAATAAATTTGGCATCTATTGATTTATCTTCGAATGAATGAACCAAAACCTGGCTAGTATAGAAATAAGCATTGGCATTGATATTAAGTTTAGGTATAGGATTGTAATTCAACTTAATTCCACCATAAAAAGAAGGTGTTGATTTGTGATCTGTTTCAATGGTGCTATCAGGCTGATAGCTCCCACCAAACCGATAGCTGTATGTAATTAATCCTGCCATTGGAAAATTCAAGATAGAATCGGGCATTGCGATAAACCTGTAATTAGAAGCAGCTTCACCTGCCATTGCAGCAATGCTTTCAGTTACATTCAATGGATTATAATTCTCGATTCTTGTGGATTGCAAAGACCCGAAAACTGAAAAATAGAGCTTTTCGTTAATGACAGTATTAATATCTACAGAAACACCAACCTGTTTTGAAACAATATCAAGGTTTACATAAGGAAAAACAGCATCGTAGGGAATTTGATTCTGTGCCACCTGTGTGCCATTTGCCATAAGATGGGTACTTAGTACCAGTAAATTCAGTGTGTCTAACTGAAACCAGTCAAAGTTTTGTACCTTATTATAAAATGCTTCAACATCAATCTGCAATTTTTTTCCTGGCTTAACCCTGTAGCCAAGTTCTATCATATCCATGGTCGCGAGTTCCAGGTTTTTATTTCCATAAAAATAAAAATGTCCGCCATTTGGCAAAAATGGTGCAAGCTCAGGATGCGAAGCAAGTTCAATACGCGGCCAGTCAAAATCCGCATACACGTCAACTATAAAGGGTGAACGATTGGCCTTTGAGTATAAGCCTCTTATCAGGTGTTTATCGTTGATGTTAAATGAAGCAACCGCCTGATAAGTCAGATATGTTTTGTCCGGATAATTATATTTATCAGCTCTCAATGCACCAATCAGGCGTAGTTTATCAAAAGCAGTATAATCAATTCTTGCTCCATAAGAAAAGGTATTAAGCTCTCTGTTACCGTTCAAAAATCCTTCCTTAAGAGCAACATCCACATAATTACCATCATCATAATTTGCCTGGAGGTAGCTGATGCCCGGACGAATTTCAAGGTTTTTAAAACGGTAATCGTACTCAAGCAGTGCATCAAACGTACTGAAATCATATTGAAATCCCTTCTTAATAACCGCTACATCTTGTGGACCAAATAAATATGATACCTGCGCATTAAGACCGTAAACTTTTGCTTTGAAATCAAAATATTTTGTTTCTGAAGTTCGCCTGGTTAGAGAATAGTATGGATTATCAAGCGGGGTAGTTATTGAATTGGAGTTCTGGTAACCCGCACCCAGATCAAAATTAATTTCTTTGGATAAATTGAAATACACGGAAGCATTTAATCCGTAGTTTTCCCTTCCCAGAAGAGGGTCAGGAAAGCGTTTATCAAGATCATCGCGCTCATAAACCTCATTGATTGATGGAACCAGCATGGTAGCAAGCGAATCCCTGGGGGCATAAACCTGTCTTTCCCACAGGTAAAAATCTTCCTGAAAACGATTCCGGTACTGATAATTACCAGAAAGGTTTATGCCGGCTTTACTGCCTATTTGGCTTCCGGCGTTAAGGCTCATGATTTTCGTATTTTGTGTTCCTATCTGTACATTTGCATTAATATGCTTTTTTTCATCCAAATATTTTTTTGTAATTATATGTATTACACCGGTTACCGCATTTGGCCCATACAATGCGCTGGCAGGCCCCCTGATGACTTCAATTCGTTCGATATCTTCAAGCCCAATCGGTAGCGTTTCCCAGAAAGCACCACCATGTGCATAGTTGTATACCACGCGGTTATCTATCATGATTAGCGACATTGAATTCTCAGAATAAAGCAACATATTCCCCGGGGGCATGTTATCATTTCCACGAATGTGAATATCGTAATTGCCATTTGTTTTCTGGCGCACAATAACTCCCGGCATCAATCTAAGAGCCTCTTCAATACAGGTAACACCTGATTTTTTTATGTCGTCGTATGATAAGACAGATGTTGACAAGGGCGCGTCAAAACTTGATTCAACTTTTTTTGAAGCAGACACAAGGTCTTTATTCAAAATCATCTCATATAACTCATCAAGCGAAACACCAACAATGTCGGCCAGCTGTAACAAATCTTCAAACGGCATTTCAAGCAGTTCATCATATGAGAGGGCTAGTACTTCCTCACGGGTTAACTCTTCTATACTTTTTTTGGTTACCTGGGAAAACAGGTCGGTAACTGAAAGCAATAATATCAGACAAAGTATTATATTATGTAATGATTTCATATGTTCTTATTTGTTTAATAGGTTATTTAATTTCTATACCGAGGGTAACCAATGTAGAATTGACCTTAATCCCCTTCCCTTCAATGTTTTTCTTGTTTATCTCGAAGTTCTGTTTTCCGTCAACTTTGACATAGTTTATCCCTGCAAAATTTTTTGCAAAACCTTCTTTTTCCGTGATAAGTAAAATACCTTTGGCGCTGCATTTCTGCGCTATCTCTTCAATCCTCGAAGATTTGTTTTCCGGAACATACACAATATGGCATTTTGAAATTTCTTCAAGCTCGATGATTTTCTTCACAGCAATCGGGTGATTGGATACTGTTTTCTTTTCGGCAATAACCATAAGTTCCTGGATTATCGGGGAAGATCCAAACACACCTATCACAAAATCACCTTTGATATTTTCCTCAGGCCATTCGAGGTATTTGGTAAAATTATACATAAAAAGCGCCTTAAACTTTTCATCCTGTGCTTTTAATAATCCTATAGAAAAGCACAAGTAAATTACAATGAAAACAATCTTTCTCATAAAATGGTTTTTTAATGGTTTAATGGTTCAATTTCATTTATACTTTGACAATATCTGCACATTATGTTAATGTTGAAATGGCTTAGTAATAGCCGCTGCCTGGCATTCGGGTATTATGATTTGCTCTCTTTATTCTAAAAATACCTAAGAATGTCAAAAAAGAAAAATACAGTTATCAACACAGACCATTTGAATTGGTATATTAAGTTAGCGAAATAGTAAGGAACATTATAATAAATCGTATGTTTTTTTATTTCTGTTTTGCAGGAATAAAATAGCACCCTGTCATAAAGACCGCCTTTTGCATTATGCCTGCAAGGCCTGATATCGCATTTTATGAACCAAAAACATGCTTAAACAGGCTGGCACTAAAATACCTGATTCAACTTAAAAGCAGAAGGTCGAAACAGAAGAGAATTTTTCTAAGGCTGGTGTTCTGGTCTGATAAGGTCGTTAATGGTTTTTACAGGACTAAATGTAGATGCGGGTACTTCATAAAATATTGTATTCCAACCAGACATTGAGCCATTCCACAAGCCTGGCAATTCCTGAGCTTTCAAAGGCACCCCGTCTTTTGATTTTTTTGTTATAAAACCTGCGGAAGGGTCCACAAGGTTATGTAAATCAAACTTGTTGTTCCTATAGTCTTTAAATGTGCAAATTATGTCAACAGGATTGAAATGGGTGGAGCTTTCGAGCGTTGTTCTTTGAAACATGTTTTTCATGTCAATCTGTGTTGTTTCAACAATCTGTAGTGATACGCTACCGTCGGGGTTTTCTGCCCAAAATGGCCCCCCACCCGGTTCTCCCGAATTTTTAACCATTCCACAAACCCTCAAAGGCCTGTTGAGCTTTTCTTTGTAAAACTCAAGAAGCTGTGCGTCATTCATTTTTTTATCAGGAAGGTGAATACACAAATCCTTGTCAAAAAAATCCCCGATTTCTTTTAGTATTGAAGGACTTACCTGTCTTTTTTCAATCAAATTAATATACCTGAAAATCTTTTCGCGATAATCCAGAAGAACGCCTGCCAGCGCTTTTTTGTACAATACTGTATCTGGACGAAGGGAATCCGGGGTTATATTATCAATGTTCTTTATAAAAACAATATCGGCATCCAGATCGCTAAGATTTTCAATCAGCGCACCATGCCCGGCAGGCCTGAAAACCAGATTGCCAGCGTTATCCCTGAATGCATTGTTGTCTTTGTCAACTGCAATGGTATCGGTTGAAGTTTTTTGAACCGAATAGGTGACATCATATTTTACGTTATGTTTTTGTTCAAATTTAACCTTGACTTTTTTGACCAGTTCTTTAAGGGCATTAATATGTTCAGGTGAAACAGTGAGGTGAATGCTCACGATGCCATTGCTGTTTTTTGCATATTCGGCACCTTCGGCCAGATGCTCTTCCACCGCAGTGCGCGGCCCATCGGGATAGAGATGGAACAGAATGAGGGCTTTGGGAAGATTACGGTAGTTCATCCCGGTTTCTCCCAATAAAGCATCAAGAATTTCGTTATATTCTTTATTTTCAATTAGTTTTGAAATTTGATTACCCGATTTTGCCAATAACTCTTTCAAAGCAGGATAAAAAGCAAAATTACTGATGTTTTCAAAAAACTCTTTTACATGCCGGTAGGCCTCATTGGATAAAATTGCAGGATCATAACCTGACATACGAAAGGCTGCCTCAAACTCAAACAAAGCCTTGAACATGCGAGTTGCCGCACCCGAAGCCGGAATAAATTTTTGTTTCACCAAACTGGTTTCAGCATCGTATTTTTTTATATATGTATTTAGTTCCCCGGGGGTCAGAATTTTAATACCATTCCCCTGTGTTGCTGCCCTTACCAGTTTGATATAAGGAAAGCCCTTACGAAAGTTCTCAAGCTGACTTTCAACCTTTTCAACAGTTATCCCTTTTTCATTCAGTATTTTAATGTCGTCATTGGTGAATTTCATATTTCAACTTAATTAAATAATTAACAATTCTCAGGAAAATACAGTTAATATGAGGGCCCTATTGCCTCCAAAATCCCTGAATTCACAAAAATAAATGCCCTGCCAGGTACCAAGGTTTATCCGGGCATTGGTAATAGGAAGTGTGAGTGTCTGTCCGAAAAGAGAAGACTTTAAATGCGCCGGCAAATCGTCGCTTCCTTCCAGCGTATGGGTATATAACGGATCATTTTCAGGGACAAGTTTGTCAATAAACCTTTTGAAATCAATACGCACCGAAGGATCAGCATTTTCATTCAGGGTAATAGCTGCAGACGTATGTTTAACCAGAATATTCAATAAACCTTTTTCCGGCAGGGCGCCAAGGTTTTCCAGGATAACATCTGTAATAAGGTGAAAGCCACGCGGATAGTTTTTAAGAATAATTTCTCTCTGGACAATCATTGTGCATTACAGGGTTAAAGGTTTGTCTCGATTACAAATTTAATCGAATTTGAATTTTAATCCCATCCAAATTTGTTCAATATTTTGACTATTTTTGAAACCTTACATACTACCTGAGGGGGAAATGATTAAAATGAACTATACCAAAATAACCATAACGCTTTTGCTTGCAATTAATTTTGCAATAAGTTACAGCCAGGATGAAAAGCTTGTGCAGCTAACCGGCAGAATAAGGAATGAATTGCTCCAGCCCCTTCCTTTTTCACATATACTTATTATGAACAGCATGCGGGGAACCATTACCGACAGCCAGGGAAAATTTTCGATGGTAACCTCAATTAACGATACTGTGATGTTCTCGAGCCTTGGCTACAAAAAGGAACAGGTAATTATTCCCGACAACCTGCCGGAGCCTTTTTTAACACTGGATATTGTGTTACAGGAGGATACCTTTATGATCAACGAAGTTGTTGTTTACCCCTGGAGGAATTATGATGAATTTAAACAGGCTTTTTTAAACCTTAAACTGCCTGATGATGATATGGAAAGGGCAAGAAAAAATATAGCGCTGCTTAAGACCCAGATAATTCTTGAAAACAGTCCCAATGCCCGTCAGAATTTTCAATATGTAATGAACCAGCAATACCAGGAAACATTTACCCAGGGTACTGTTCCTTCTTACCAGATATTTAACCCGCTTGCCTGGATTAAGTTTTTTGAGGCAATTAAAAGGGGTGATTATAAAAATAAAAAATAGCCTTTCCACAATTTATGCCTTTAATAAGTAGTTATATAAATCTGAATTTGTTTAAATGCAAATGACTTTAAAGGGCTTTATCATAACAGTATTGTTTTTTATCCGGACAATTAATATAAATGCACAGGATTATTCAAAGGTATCAGGTAAGATCACCGATGAAAACAACACTCCTGTTTTCGGGGCAACCATTGCAGTTATTGAAACGACCACAGGTATTATTACTGATAAAGACGGAAAGTTTGAGGTCGCAGTACCGGCTGACAAGGTGGTGACCATTGAAATATCTTTTCTGGGATATGAGAGAGTAACCATCCCGGTAAAAGTAGCCAGCGGAAAAACCTATTACTTTGAAAGACAACTTATTCCTTCATTGGAAAAAATTGACGAGGTAACCATTGAAAGCAGGTATGAGCGTGTGGGTACCATGGACCGGATAAACATAAAGTCAATTGACATGCTGCCCTCTGCCACAGGTGGAGTGGAATCGCTGTTAAGTTCTTTCGGTGCAAGCCTTAAAAGTGAATTCAGCTCACAATATTCGGTAAGGGGTGGTAACTTTGATGAAAACCTTGTTTACATAAACGATGTTGAGATATACAGGCCTTTGCTGGTAAGGGCCGGCCAGCAGGAGGGGTTGAGTATCATCAATTCCAACCTTGTTTCTTCGCTTCAATTCTCTGCAGGTGGATTTGATGCACAGTACGGCGATAAAATGTCATCGGTACTGGATATCAGGTACAAAAGGCCATCAGCGTTTGGCGGTAGTTTCACGGGAAGCCTCCTTGGGGCGACAGCTCATCTGGAAGGAGCTTCGAAAAACAGAAAATTCACAGCCATCGGGGGGATCAGGTATAAATCGAACCAATATCTGCTTAAGAACCTTCAGACCAAGGGAGATTATAAACCTTCATACCTGGATTTTCAGTCTTATCTAACTTATGATGTTAACAAGTGGTTAGAAATTTCAATACTTGGAAATATATCTCAAAACAACTACAAAGTTGTGCCTGAATCAAAAAATACTGAATTTGGCACCTACCAGCAAACGCTTAGTTTTACCGTTTTTTATGACGGCCAGGAATTAGACCGGTTTGATACTTATCTTGGCGCAGTAACGCTTGATTTTAAACCGGGAGAAAAAACGTCACTTAAGCTCATTGGCAGTGTTTTTAACACATTAGAACGTGTAACCTATGATATCCAGGGACAATACTGGATAAATGTACTTGATAACACCATAGGTTCTGAAACGCAAGGTGATAGTATTATGAATATAGGTGTAGGCACTTTTTTTGAGCATGCCCGCAACTACCTTGCTGCCAAAGTATATTCATTAGAACATAAAGGCAGTTATTATTCAAGTTCCAATAACCTCAAATGGGGAATAAAAGTTCAGGCCGAAGAAATTGACGATAGGATAAGGGATTGGGAAATGATAGATTCGGCAGGATATTCCATACCTTATTCTGATAACGAGGTAAACCTTTACAAGACAACAATTTCAAAGAACCATCTTTTTAATACCAGGATAACAGGCTACCTCCAAAATACATTTACTTTCAAATCTGACTTTGCCGAATATTATCTTACTGCCGGTATCAGAGGCCATTACTGGTCTTTCGGCAACCGGGCAGTAGTGAGCCCGAGGGCTGTGCTCACCATTGCCCCATACTGGCTGAAAAAAATATCCTTTCGTGCAGCAGCGGGTTTTTACTATCAGCCTCCCTTTTACAAAGAGTTGCGTGATCCTGAAGGGACACTATATAAAGACATCAAAGCCCAGAAATCAGTGCATTATCTGCTGGGGGCACAGTATGGGTTTAAACTTTGGGACCGTCCGTTTATTTTCTCGGGCGAATTATTTTACAAACACTTATGGAACCTTGTCCCTTACAAAGTTGATGATGTTAATATTCAATATCTTCCACAATATACAGCAAGAGGCTACACCACAGGGGTAGAGTTCAAAATAAACGGTGAATTTGTTAAAGATGCAGAATCATGGGCATCTTTTTCTATAATGCGGGCAATGGAAGATATTTATAAAGATTATTATCTTTTACCCGATAAAACAGTTGTCTGGCCAGGATATTACAGACGTCCAACCGATCAGTTAGTGAATTTCGGTTTGTTTTTCCAGGACTATTTTCCGAACAATCCCGATTACAAAGTACATCTTAATCTCTCATTTGCAAGCCGCATCCCTTATGGGACTCCAAATTACAACAGGCCAGATTTGAACATCCCTATGAAGCCATACCGAAGGGTGGACATTGGATTGTCAAAATCGCTTAAAAACCATCAATTGTTCAGGCAATATGCCAATATGTGGCTGAATTTTGAAATATTTAACCTGTTTGGCCTGAAGAACCAAGCATCTTACGAATGGATCAAGAGCATTAAAAATGACGATGCAAATTTCCCGAGCAGTTTTGCTGTGCCTAATTATCTTACCGGAAGAATCTTCAATGTAAAAATAGTCGGACATTTTTAATGTACCCGGTTGAACTATGCCACAATATTCCTATCATAATTCCGTAAAAAAAAATTAAAAACTGCTTTTTATCATATTTATTATGCATAATAATTCAATAAATTTGAAAATAAATTCAAATTAATATTTAATACATATAGAAATGGCAAAGTTGACAAGTAACGATTACATGAAAAAGGAAGGGCAGTATGGTGCCCATAATTACCATCCTCTTCCGGTTGTGCTTGAAAAAGGCGAAGGAATATTTATGTGGGATGTTGAAGGAAAAAGGTATTTTGATTTTCTTTCGGCTTATTCGGCTGTAAACCAGGGGCATTGCCACCCGAAGATTGTAGGAGCTCTGATTGAACAATCGAAAAAGCTTACCCTTACTTCAAGGGCATTTTACAACAATTGCCTGGGTGAATACGAAGAATATGTTACCAAATATTTCGGATATGACAAAGTGCTTCCTATGAATACCGGCGCTGAAGGCGATGAAACAGCGCTTAAACTTTGCCGTAAATGGGCTTATGTAAAAAAAGGTATTACAGAGAACAAGGCTAAAATCATAGTCTGTGAAGGAAATTTCCATGGCCGTACCATAACGATCATTTCAATGTCAACAGACCCGGATTCTTACGGTGGCTTTGGCCCTTTCACACCAGGCTTTGTTAAAATTCCATACAATGATGTCAAAGCGCTTGAAAAAGAGCTTACAGACCCTAATGTAGCAGGCTTCCTGGTTGAGCCCATTCAGGGAGAGGCTGGTGTGTATGTGCCGGAAGACGGTTATATCAGGGCTGCATATGATTTATGCAAAAAACACAATGTATTGTTTATTGCCGATGAAGTACAGTCGGGACTTGCCCGTACAGGCCGCCTGCTTGCCTGCGACCATGAAGATGTCCGTCCGGATATTCTTATACTTGGCAAAGCTCTGTCGGGTGGTGTTTATCCTATTTCCGCGGTTCTTGCCGATGACGAAATTATGTTGTGCATTAAACCGGGAGAACATGGTTCTACCTTTGGAGGAAACCCGGTTGCAGCAAAGGTTGGTATAGCAGCATTGGAAGTGATCAAAGAAGAAAAACTTGCTGAAAACGCAGAAAAAATGGGCATAATCTTCAGATCAGAAATGAAAAAGCTTGAAGATGAATTTGAAATGGTTGAGATGGTAAGGGGTAAAGGTTTACTCAATGCTGTAGTAATAAAGCCCACAAAAGGTAAATCGGCATGGGATGTCTGCCTTGCCATGAAAGAAAACGGTCTTTTAGCCAAACCCACGCACGAACACATTATAAGATTTGCCCCGCCTTTGGTTATTAATGAAGATCAGCTTTATGAGGCTATTGGTATCATTAAAAAGACGATTGCCCAAATGAGTTAACCCACATTGCAGGATTAGGTTCGTAAAAGACTGATACTAAGGGCTGTTGTTTTTAAAAATTTCGGCAGGGGGTACAACGGATT